>NZ_JBXXYC010000002.1:0-142084 GCF_057222035.1 Fenollaria sp.
CGGTAGGTTGTAAGTTCGAGTCTTACCACAAGCGCCAGATAAGCCGGGGTGGCGGAACTGGCAGACGCACAGGACTTAAAATCCTGCGACCCTTAAAGGTCGTATCGGTTCGATTCCGATCCTCGGCACCAAAAAAGAAAAAGACATCGCGGGATGGAGCAGCTGGCAGCTCGTCGGGCTCATAACCCGAAGGTCGCAGGTTCAAATCCTGCTCCCGCAACCATAAAAGTTACGGAAAAGATCCAATAAACAAACAGATATCAACAAACGGTTCAGCAGACGTTTTTAACCAATCGAGCATCGCAAAGCTTGCTCTCTTGGAAAAACGGTTGCACTTGACCTACTAAAGTTCATTACGGCTAGCGCCTAATTCACTAAGTTAGGTCAATGAAATCCTGCTCCCGCAACCATAATTATTTATATAATTTAGTTGCCTTAAAAATTAATATATGCTATAATACATTTACATGGCCCTATGGTCAACAGACGTTTTTAGCCAATCGAACTTCGCTTTGTTAGTTCTCTTGGAAAAACGGTTGCATCGAACCTACTAAGCTTCAAGCAAAGCTTTCAGCAAGTTAGGTTCAGAAATCAGTTCAAGACACACGCCGTTTTAATGACCTAAGCACATGAGAAGCGAGCATAGCGAGCTTACGAATGTCAGCTAGGTCAGATGCCAGTCTCGTTTCATTTTCCATAGGAAAATGTCAGAAGCAGGCCACGGCGGAGCCGTGAAAGTACACAATTTAATATATAAATAAATAATACATATAATATGGCCCTATGGTCAAGCGGTTCAAGACACCGCCCTTTCACGGCGGTTACCCGGGTTCGAATCCCGGTAGGGTCACCATTTTTATTCAAGTTTAAGAATTTATTAATTTTATATTGACAAATTCTTAAAAATGTATTAATATAGAAGTGTAGTCAGTCAAGAGAAAACATTAACTCACGCGCTTGATTACGCTGTATCATGGCGGAGTAGCTCAGTTGGCTAGAGCATTCGGTTCATACCCGAAGTGTCAGGAGTTCAAATCTCTTCTCCGCTACCAAGTTCTTTTCAGAACTAAAGTTAATAGATTTATAATCATGCATGGACGATTAGCTCAGCTGGGAGAGCATCTGCCTTACAAGCAGGGGGTCACAGGTTCGAGCCCTGTATCGTCCACCATGCATGGCCCGGTAGTTCAGTTGGTTTAGAATGCTAGCCTGTCACGCTAGAGGTCGTGGGTTCGAGCCCCATCCGGGTCGCCATAAAAGATTAGGCGACAAATATCGCCTAAGTTGCCGGCGTAGCTCAATTGGTAGAGCAACTGACTTGTAATCAGTAGGTTAGGGGTTCAAGTCCTCCCGCCGGCTCCATATCTTTTAGCATTTAGGAAGAGTACCCAAGTGGCTAAAGGGGGCGGACTGTAAATCCGTTAGCTAAGCTTTCAGTGGTTCAAATCCAGTCTGTTCCACCATATGCGGGTGTAGCTCAGTGGTAGAGCCCCAGCCTTCCAAGCTGGTTGCGAGGGTCCGATTCCCTTCACCCGCTCCATAATTCAATATATGCGACTATAGCTCAGCTGGATAGAGCAACGGACTTCTAATCCGTGTGCCGGGGGTTCGACTCCTCCTAGTCGCGCCATTGTTGGGATGTAGCCAAGTCGGTAAGGCACCAGACTTTGACTCTGGCATTCCGTAGGTTCGAGTCCTACCATCCCAGCCATGCGGAGAGGTATCGAAGCGGTCATAACGAGGCGGTCTTGAAAACCGTTTGGGTGCAAGCCCACGTGGGTTCGAATCCCACTCTCTCCGCCATTTTTTTTATTTAAAATGGCTTATGCCGAATAATTTAATAAATATTGGAGAAGTACTCAAGTGGCTGAAGAGGCTCCCCTGCTAAGGGAGTAGGTCCTAATTTACGGGGCGCGAGGGTTCAAATCCCTCCTTCTCCGCCACAATGTGGACCTTTAGCTCAGTTGGTTAGAGCGTCCGGCTCATAACCGGCAGGTCCGGGGTTCGAGTCCCTGAAGGTCCACCAATTTAGGGGTTTAGCTCAGCTGGTAGAGCAACGGTCTCCAAAACCGTGTGCCGAGGGTTCGAAACCTTCAACCCCTGCCATAAGCCTTTTATAGGCTTATTTTTTTAGCTTTTTTTATAATTTACTATAAAAATTATTTAGAATGGATGTGTTTTCATGAAGGCGCACGCTTTTTTTGAAACAATTGAAGAAATATTATTAGAGTCTTTAAAAGATGAACTTGATTTAACACCTAAGCCTGGCTGTGTTGATGGATATGACTGTGGTCCGCATTCAGACATGGATTATAATGTGTTTTTAAAAAGCATTTCATCTCTTAAAGGCTATTTTTTTGAGATAATGGAAGTGTCAAACACAGAAAAAAGTTTTTCTGATACTTTTAATGCAATTAGGCCCATTGGCATGAAATATGAAAAGAGGATGTATGAGGCAACAGGGGGAGTCAATACACATAAGGGTGCAATATTCACTCTTGGCGTGATTACTTCTGCTATTGGAAAGATTTATTATGACAACAAGTACATAAGCGTTAATCTAATTAGTGAATATGTAAAAAAACTTTGTGCAAATATTTTTGATGATTTTAATAAAAAAGAAATGCAGGATTCGAATGGTGCTCGTATTTACAAAAACAATTTTAGGCACTCTGGTATTAGATATGAGGCAAAGAATGGCTTTATGACTGCTCTTGATGCTTATGAATTTTATAAAAATACAAAGGATTTCTTAAAGACTTATGTTTATATCATTTCAATTCTTGATGATACGACGACTATTAATAGAGTTGGAGAGGCCGGTCTTAATTTTTCTAAAGACTATGCAAAAAAAGTTTTAAATTGTGATAATTTTGATTATGAAATCAAGCTTATGGATTGTCTCTACACTGAAAAAAACATTTCAACTGGTGGCTGTGCTGATACCATGGAACTTGTTTACTTTTTTAAGCGCATTGATGATTTTTTAGTTAGCTATATGAATGATTTTTTATATAATAAGGAATATAGATGGGAAACTATTAAAAAAGCAATTGACGATTATAAAAAACCTATTATAACTCTTAATCTAAATATAAAGGGAATGCATAAGGACAAGGATGAGTTTGGGCCTTTATATCTCAAGGCTAAAATGTTTTTGGCTTCATACGAATTAATTTATGAGGATGAGGATAATTATTCAGCCATTTATCTAGCGAAAAATGATGGGGCTCATGAAAAGAAAAAATTTGTGAACTTAGAGGAAAAATATGATTTTATGCGCTTTGTTGATATTGATGTGATTGATACATCTCTTATGCCTATATCGAGATCTGATCTTGGCCTTCATAAAAGGTCTTGTATTGTTTGCGGAGGCGATAGATTTATTTGTATGCGTGAAGATAGGCATTCGCAAGAGGATTTCAATGCACGATTAGACAAAATTTTATTGAATCTTGACAAATAGGCTCATTTACTATATAATATTATCTATGGAAAAAAGGTTTATGAACATGGCAATCAGAGAGGCGATCAAGGCTTATAGACTTGGCGAGGTACCTGTTGGGGCTGTCGTTGTTAAGGACGGAGAAGTGATTTCTAAAGCCTTTAATGAGACTATCACCATGACTGATGCATCTAGTCATGCGGAGATGCTTGCTATAAGACGCGCCTGCGAAAAGCTTGAAAATTACAGGCTTACAGGCTGCGAGCTCTATGTAACGCTTGAGCCATGCATGATGTGCCTAGGAGCAATTTTGGAAGCGCGTATAAAAAACTTATACATTGGTCTACTTGATTATAAGAAGGGCGCTTGTATTAGCAAAATGCAGCTTCATAACTCATCTCTTAGCTATCACAAGTTAAATGTGTTTTATGAGGAGAGCAAAATTTATAAATTTCTTTTGCAAAACTTTTTCAAGACCTTAAGAAACAAATAGGGAGTGGTATCGAAGAGGTCATAACGGGGCGCACTCGAAATGCGTTAGGGGCCTTGCTCCACGTGGGTTCGAATCCCACCCACTCCGCCAATATAATATATGTGCACTAGTAGCTCAGTTGGATAGAGCAGCGCCCTCCTAAGGCGTGTGCCGGGGGTTCGATTCCTCTCTAGTGCGCCATTTTATTTTTTTCACAAGGAGGTACTTTAGTGAACTTTAAGATAAAAAAGCTTGGCATCATCGCAAGTGTGGCATTTATAGCTCTTGCCATGACCATATTTTTTGTATATAAGAATTTTTTCTCAAGGGTGGAAGTTTTTTCTTCTGGCAAATCTTTGGGTGTATACGCAAGTGTACATAAATTTAATGAAGCTATTGATAATTATAAATCCAAATATGAAGATAGATATGGTGTATATCTTATAAAGGCAAAATATGAGTTTAATTCAAGTGACAAAGAGCTTAGAAACACTATATCTGAAGACGCTTTTGACATAGACGCTTATGCTATTTTAAAAAATGGTAGAAGCATTTATGCACTTAAGAATGAAGATGCTGCAAATGAGTTTTTGACAGATCTTGAAAACCATTA
Source organism: Fenollaria sp. (assembly GCF_057222035.1). Lineage (NCBI taxonomy): Bacteria > Bacillati > Bacillota > Clostridia > Eubacteriales > Fenollaria > Fenollaria sp. The sequence goes on from NZ_JBXXYC010000002.1 coordinate 4,531, forward strand.
CTATAGTGACAACACCATGAGCGTAAAAATTAAGGACGATGTTGAAATAAAAAGAGAAAAGATGCCTCTAAGAGCTGTAATGACTGTAAAAGCAGCGCTTGAAGAGGTATTAGAGAACAATAAACTAAAAAATGAAAACGCTATAAATGTATTACTAACTAAGAAGGAAAATACTGAAGAGGTCATCACTATGCCGGTTGAAAGCCAAGATGATCCATCTCTTCCAAGAGGTGAGACTGTTCTTTCAATGGATGGTGAGGACGGACTTAAAACTGTTAAGAGTATTTCTTATTACGAAAACGACGAGCTTATAAGCAAGGTCGTTTTAGAGGAGAATGTTAAGAAAAAGGCTGCTCCAAAGCTTGTTCTTGTTGGAACTAGAAAGGCTTTGGCTGATGGCAGCTTCATAAAACCTACCAGAGGTGGCTACTCATCAGGCTTTGGTAGAAGATGGGGCAGAATGCACCAAGGCGTTGACATAGACGCTGATTATGGCGACGATGTTTTCTCAGCTGATGGCGGCGTTGTAAGCTTTGCTGGAACTTTAGGTACTTACGGTAACCTTATCGAGATAGACCACCAAAACGGCTACAAGACTAGATATGCTCACCTAAGCAGTATAAATGTTTCCAAGGGGGACACTTTAACTAAGGGCGAGTTTATAGGCAAGGTTGGCGCGACTGGGAGAGTAACTGGTCCGCATCTACATTTTGAAGTTATTGTCAATGGCAAGGCTCAAGACCCAATGAATTACTTAAGAGGCAATTAAAATGAAGAAATTTCTATTACTAGCACTTGTTCTTTTAATGAGCCTAAGTTTATTCTCGTGCACAAAGAAGATAGAATACAATGAAGCAAAGGACATAGCTCATAAGTATATGGAAGCACTTAGAAGTGCTGATGGTGACGTGCTTTTCGAAGCGGCTAAGCTTAAAAATCAAAAGCAAATTGAAAAAGAAGCTTTTCAAAGATCTTTAACTCAAACTCTTAAAAAGATAGGCGAGTTCAAAGAGGGCAAGGACGAAAAATTTGATTATATTGAAAATACTTATGTATTATCGAGTGAAGATAAATTTACTTATAGGATGACTACATCCATCATAGAGCTTAACAAGTCAGGCGGCTTAAATAACGCATACTTTATGCTTAAGGAGCCAATTTGTGAAGATAATGACATTTTCAAAGAAGAAAGTTTTGTTTTGGACAACGATGGAGCGAAGATGTATGGCGCTCTTACCATTCCAAAGGATTTTACTTCTAAGAAGGTAGTTTTTATGATGCAAGGATCTGGCCCACAAGATATGGACGAAACAGTTGGTCTAAACGGCAACAAGCCATTTAGAGACCTTGCGCATGGTCTTGCAAAGCTGGGTGTAGCAACGCTTAGAATTGATAAGAGATATGTAAATAACGCGCCAAAGGAATACACTGTTGATGAAGAAGTTTTATCAGACGCAAAACTTGCTATAGAGGAGCTTAAAAAGGACTCTAGATTTGATGATGTTTATGTACTTGGTCACTCACTTGGAGCGATGCTTGCACCAAGAGTAGCCAAAGAAGAGGGTTTGAATAAGGTAGCCATGCTTTCTGCATCGACTATGAAGTTTACTGACATAATTTATACGCAGCAAATGGAGTATCTTGACTCAGGCGAAGTAAGCAGCTCAGTTGCTGATTTTCAAAAGAAAGAGATCACTAAGATTAAAGAGCAAATCGATGCGATGACAGAAAAGACTAAAGGTAACTTCTTTAGTATGCCCGCTTCTTATGTTTATTCAGTTAACCAAGTGAGTCCAGTAGATGACATAAAATCATCAGACTTTGATGTATTTATAGCGCACGGCTCAAAGGACTTCCAAGTGAAGAAAGATGAGCTTGATAAGTTTGAAAAAGCTTTGAATGGTAGAGATCATGTGATATATAAGTTATATGAGGGACTTAATCATCTTATGATGCCAGAGGATTCAGATGAGCTTTCAGTAGAAATATATGACAAAGAAAATCACCTAAGTCAAGACGTAATCAATGATTTAGCAGAATTTTTTAAATAAGATATAAGAGCGAATAGAGATATTCGCTTTTTTAAACGGAGGAAAAATGTTAAAAGCGATTGCATTTACATTAATATTTTTGGGAACATCCTTGCAGCTTCCTAGCAAGATAGCATCATATAAGAAAGATAAGTGCACAGAAAATTTATTGGGGATGCTAGCTTATCTACTAATAGCGCTAGGATCATTTTTACTAGCGCTTGGATATTTTTTTGGATAATTATCTAAAAAAAGTAAAATTGTTATTTAAGCTATGAAAAATTAGCTTTATATAAATATTTATAATAGGAGGAATTTATGAAATTAAAAAGACTAATGGCTCTAATGCTTGCATTAGTAGTGTTCGCTGCATTTGCTATAGGCTGCTCTAAGCCGGCTAATGATGCAGGAAAAGCTAATGAAGAAGAAAAAGTAGCCGAAGAAACAAAAGATGATGAGACTAAAGAAGAGTCTCAAGAGGATGAAAAAACAGAGGAGACAGAAGAAGATGACGGCCCAGTACAAGAGGGAGGCACTTTAACAATTGGATTGTTTGGCGAACCAGAACAATACTGCCCACTAGTAAATTATTTAAGCGTAATTGAAAATAATATCGTTCCAAATGTATTTAGTGGACTTGTAAAACTTAATTTAAAGAAAGAAATAATTCCAGATCTTGCTGAAAGCTATGAGTATAAAGATGATGGCAAGACTATAGTTTTCCATTTGCGTGACAATGTAAAGTGGCACGACGGAGTGGATTTTTCCGCTGAAGACGTAAAGTGGTCATATGATGCTTATAGTAATAATAAAAATTATAGTGATTATTTATTTAATCTTGATTCTGTGAATGTTATCGATAAGAATACTGTTGCATTCAAACTTAAACAAGCAGATGCAGCCTTTATAGCAAATACGGCTGATCTTATGATGTATGTTTTGCCTAAGCATATATATGGCGGTAATAATATTGTAAATAATCCTGCAAATAAGGCGCCTATAGGCACTGGCCCTTTTAAATTTGTCGAACAAAAAGCTGGTGAGTCAGTTACACTTGAAAAAAATCCAGTTTACTTTGGCAAGGGTCCTTATCTAGATAAATTAGTATTTAAAATTTATGATGGTCTAGATCCTCAATTCAAAGCCTTGATAAATGATGAAATTGATTATGGTGCAGTTCCATATAATGAAGTTGATAATCTTGCCAAAAATGATAAGTATAAATTTGTATCTTATCTTGTCCCAAAAATTGAAGGGATAGAATTTAATGTTAAAAGCGGAAAGTTTGCAGACTCTAAGCTAAGAGAAGCAGTTTTATATGGACTAGATAGAAAAGCAATTTGCGATAAAGTTCACAAAGACAGAGGCTCAGCTTCAGATTACTTTATCTCACCTATTTATGAGTGGGCGCTTAATGACGATGCAAAGATGCCTGAAAGAGACGTAGAAAAAGCTAAAAAACTTATAGAAGAAGCTGGCTTTACTATGAATAGTGATGGATATTATTTTGAAACAAGCTATCTTACAAATACAAAAGCTGAATATGACGACTTATATAAAGTGCTTGTTGAACAATTTAAAGAAATTGGCATTAAGTTAAATCGTGATGAGTTAGATTATTCAGATTATATATCAAAAATTCATGATAAGAAAGATTTTGAAATAACCGTTATAAATTTCTACAATGGAGCTGATATCTCATCATTAAGCGAGGTATTTCAATCATATTCATCAATTAACTTTGGAGCTTACTCAAATGAAGAGATGGATAAAGAACTTAATCTTGGTAGAATTGCATATAAGATAGAAGATAGGGCACCTCACTATAAGAAGGTTCAAGAAATTGCAAGAAAAGATTTACCAGTTATATTCTTGTGGAATTTTGGATATAAAACTCCAGTTAAGAAATATATTAAAAATATGCCTTTTGATAAAGTTAAAGACGAAGTTACTTGGGGAGAATACACTTTAACTTGGATAGACGAAAGCAAGAAATAATGTTTTAACTTAATAAACACTAAATGAGCGTAAGAAGCGATTTGCTTTTTACGCTTTTTCTTATCTATTAATAGCTTTTGGGTATATATAATTTAGGTGATTATATGAAAAATATCAATGACAATATCAATCTAGCTGATGAATTATACGATAAAATCGAGAAGGAACTTGGTAAGCTTAAAAAGGTGAAGATACTTGTACTAGGCAAGACTGGTGCAGGTAAGTCGACTCTTATTAATGCTTTGTTCCGTGAGGATATACTAAAGACTGGCGTTGGTTATCCCATGACCAAAAACATTGTCAAGGTAGAGAAGGACGGCGTGCCTCTTACTTTATACGACACACGTGGACTTGAGCTGGATAATGACTCGCGTCTCGAAGTTTACAAGGAAGTCGCAAATTTCGCCCGTGAAATGCAAATGAAGGGTGACGACGAAAGACTCAGTCTCATCTACTTTTGCATCAACGCTCAAGGCCTTAGGATAGAGAAGGAAGAGGAAGAGCTCATAAGAACGCTTAGTAAGGAGAATAAAGTCATCATAGTCCTTACAAAATTCTTCTCAGACGAAGCAAAAGACTTTTACTCTTTTATTAAAAATATGAATATGGGTGAGTTTGCCATAGCTCCAGTGCTTGCGAAGAACCTTAAGATCAACCGTGATAATATTATTTTGGCACATGGACTTGAGGACCTTGTTAAAATGAGTATGGACGCGCTTGAAGAGGAGTACCAAATATCTTTTAACAATGCCCAACATGCAGATTTAAAGCTAAAAGCAGAAAAGGCACGCAGTTGGGCGAAGAAATACATTGCCTCAAGCTTTGGAGTTGGCTTCGTTCCAATACCATTCTCAGATGCATCGGTGCTGGTACCCATGGAGCTAACTATGCTTGCTCATATCACAGCCATCTTCGGAGTGCCGGTTAATAAAAAGAGACTCGCTTCATTAGTCGCAGGTCTCGGCGGAACCATGGGCGCAACCTATCTTGGTCGCTTCATAGTAAGTAACGCACTAAAATTCTTTCCAGGCGCAGGAACTGTGGTCGCAGGCCTCATCAGCGGCACAACTGCTTCAGCTATCATGGCATCACTTGCTTTTGCCTATATCGAAGTACTTACAGTTCTTCTTAAAAAAGCAAAGTCGGGTGACAATATAGACGACAAAGAATTAGAAGAACTATTAAAAAAGCTCTATAAAGATAATTTAAAGAATCACAAAAAGCTTAAATAAATTAAGACCTTAAGAGTTAATTCTCCTAAGGTCTTTTACTTTGCTTATAAAACTAATTATCTATAAATGAACCAAACTAAAACGTATCCGACTAAGACTGCTGTCAAAGTGAACGGCACGCTCATCTTCATAAAATCTTTGTTCTCAACAGTGTAGCCAGCTTCCTTAAGTATGCCAAGTGAAGCAATGTTCGCTGAGGCACCTATTGGCGTGATGTTTCCACCAAGTGTCGCGCCGCTTAGTAGCCCGAAATAAAATACTGTCATGTCGAATGGCACGTGTGTTGAAATTACTGAAAGAACTGGCAGCATTGTCGCTACATATGGGATGTTGTCAACGAAGGCACTGATTAAGACGCTTCCCCAAACAAGTGCTGTATATAATAAAAGCGGTCTGTCTGCTAGCTTTATGAATAGCTTTGCGATTTCATCGATAACACCAGCATTTTCAATACCGGATATAATGATGAATAGTCCTGCTAGTAAGCCAAGTGTGTTGAAGTCAATTTCGCTCGCAACAGTTTTTATTATGGACGAATCTTTATGCCTTAGTAGGTGATAAATTACACCAAAAACAGCTACACCGACGCAGATAAGTCCATTTAGTATATCTATCTTTTGATCTTGCGGAATAAATGATGCAAAAATCAATAAAACTATCATAAGTATTACTAAGTATGTTGGCATCATGTCCTTAACTTTGGTTACTTCGATCGCATCAACCTTGCCCTTCATATCTCTAATTGCAAAATAAATGAAGGCAGTAGCAAATATTGCTGAGATTTGCACTATCCAGAACATACCCATGTGTCCATGATATACGAAGAAGTCGAAGAAAGTCATGTTTAGTGCGCTTCCTAAAAGTATCGAAGATGTATCGCCAACCAAAGTTGCCGCACCTTGTAAATTTGACGATATTGATATCGCTATGATCATTTTAACTGGAGATATCTTTAGCTTTTTTGCGAGACTCATCGCAACAGGTGCTATCATTAAAACTGTTGCGACATTATCGATGAAGGCTGATACAAAGCCGGCGAACAAGGATAAGAAAAGTATTATTAGCCTTATGTCCTTAACCTTGTTTATGATAAGGTCCGCAAGTCTTGTTGGCATCAAGCTTTCGGAGAACAAAGATACAAGCATCATAGTTCCACCTATCATTAAAAGTACGTTGAAATCGATAGCACCCCAAATTGTATTAACAGGCACTATATTTAAAATTATAAAAACAAGCGCACTTATGCCGACAACGAGCGGCCTATGATTAACAAATTTAATCATGAATATGTATGTTATGATGAAAAGTGCAGCTGCGAGTATGAGTTTATCCATATTGTCCTCCTTTATATATATTAACTAGATTATTATATATATAATTATAAAAAATGTCAAGGAGTTCGCAGCTCATATTGATTTTTTCACGCATTTGCTGTATTATATTTATAGGTGAAATTATGTTAGAAGAATTAATTTATGAAGATATAGAAAATTTGAATAATATCGTCTTGGTCGATGTGAGGAGCGAAATTGAGTATAAAAACGCTCACATACCAGGCGCCATCAATATACCGATACTTGATAATGATGAGAGATGCGAGGTAGGCACACTATATGATAGGGTATCTTATGAACTTGCTAAAATAAAGGCCGTTGAATACGTATCGAAAAAACTTCCTGAGCTTTATAAAAAATATTTGGATTTAGAAAAAAATTATGAAGAAATTGTCATATATTGCGATAGAGGTGGATATAGATCGACTGTGCTTGAGAAGACTTTTCGTGCGCTTGGCATGCACATCTCAAAGCTTGGCGGTGGTTACAAAGCATATAGAAAATATATAACAAAAAAACTTGATGAGTACCTAGATAGAATAAAGGTCCTTAGCCTATACGGTTTAACTGGCACACATAAGACATATATAATTAGAAGACTTGAGGAAGACGGCATAAAAGTTTTGGATTTAGAAAAGTATGCGAATCATAGAGGATCCATCTTTGGTTCAGTTGGCTTAAAGGAAAAAGTTTCGCAAAAAATGTTTGACTCATACATCTATGAAGCGATTAAAAAAGATCCTGATGCTACCTACATTACAGAGGGCGAATCAAGAAGGATAGGAGACATCATTCTAGATGAAAAATTATATACAAAGATGCTTAACTCAGAAAAAATACTTATAGAAGCATCTCTTGATGAAAGAGCAAAAAACATTATCGAAGATTATTTGCCAAAGGATAATGAAGAAGAAATACTAGAGACTTTTGAAGAATTTAAAAAATTCATTAGCAAGGAAAGATATGAAAAATACATGGAGATGCTCTTAGCTAAGGATTACATAGAACTTATCAAAGATATGATGAAGAGCTACTACGATCCGAAGTATTCATATAAGAATTACGAGTACATCAAAACATTTAAAGACGCTAGCTATAAGGATATTAAGGAATTTATCAAAAAGCACTTGACATTATAATCTAGTTATGCTAAACTATGGATGTAGTATTAAATACTAAGTGGAGGCAATATGAGAGTTAAAATATTAAACAGTCTTAGCGAACTAAAGCTTCCAAGATACAAGGACTTGCCTGACTTTGGTATATATTCAGAGCAGCTAGTCGAGATAGTTAACAAAGCTTTGGAAGCAATGTTTGATGAGGACAACAAACTAACGAAGTCCATGGTCAATAATTATGTCAAGCACAAAATTATGCCGAGCCCAATCAAAAAGCGTTACTTTCGTAATCATATCGTTTATTGCATAGTGATTACTGTTTTGAAAAACATTTTGAGCATAGCAGAGATTGATGAAGGGATTTTGCATGAGCTTAATAAAAGCCCTATAGAAGAATCATACAATTATTTCTGCAATAAAATGGAAGAAGTGATGAGACTCGTTATAAGCATCTTGGATAGGCAAAGCAGCCCTGAAATTAAAGGCAGAGCATCTATTGATATAGATCTTGACAAGAGAAATGGCTTAACACTTGCCATAGTAAGCGTTTGCACCAAAGTTATTACACAAAAACTATTAAAATACGAGCTTTTAAATGCTAAGGAGGACAAATGAGTAAAGTAGGATTAATTATAGATACAGCCTGCGATGTACCTAAGGAAGCGTACGAAAAGTTAAATGTAGCTATGCTACCTTTATGGGTTCATTTCTCAGACAAATCATATAGAGATATCTTAGATATAGAAAAAGGCGAGTTTTATGAGCTTCTTGATAAGGAGTTTCCTAAGACAAGTACACCATCTCCAGTAGAGATAAAAGATATAGTTGACAAAGAATTTGCAGACGGTGCAGATGAAGTCATAATCATCACACTATCGTCAAAGCTTAGCGGTGCCAATAACTTAGCAAATCTTATAGCTATGGACTACGATGGAAAGGTAAAAGTTTTCGATACAAAAAATATTGCAATAGGTGCAGGTTTTTACGCATATAGAGCAGCTGAGCTAAGAGATGAAGGACACAGCGCTGATGAAATCATTAAAATAATGACAGATGATAGAGATAATATGAAGTCAAAGACATACTTTGCTATTCCAGAATTAACTAATCTAATCAATGGCGGAAGGATAGGCAAAGTTCAAGGCGTTATCGGTCAATTTTTAAATATAAAACCAATAATCACATGCAATATGGACGGCGTTTACTACGCCATAGACAAGGTAAGAGGTTTTTCAAAGGCACAAAAGAAACTTATCGAGAGGATAAAAGAAGAGCTAAGTGGTGTAAAAGACTACTACCTAGCTATTTGCCACGGAGCAAATCCAGAAGCATTTAATTTAGTTAAGGAAGCACTTAAAGACGAAGTAGCTAAGGCAAAAGTATATGTTGAAGAACAAATCGCGCCAACACTAGCAGTACACACAGGGAGAGGCCTTGTAGGCGTTGCATATTATAAATTATCATAGAAAAAATATATTTTTATAAGGGCTTACAAATTAAGTCCTTATATTTTTGTAAAAATATTTCTATAATGATTGAAAAATATTTTTCTTAGTGATATAATTAGAATGTAATTTTTAAGGAGGATGACGACATGGAAAAGTTAGAACAAGTTTATGAAGGTAAGGCAAAAAAGGTTTTCAAAACTGATGACCCTAAAAAGTTTATCTTATCTTACAAGGATGACGCTACTGCATTTAACGGCAAGAAGAAAGGAACTATAGTTGGCAAAGGGGTAGTCAACAACAAGATGAGTAACTTCTTCTTCCAAAAGCTTGAAAAAGAAGGTATACCAACAATATACATTGAAGAACTAAACGACAGAGACACTTTAGTTAAGGCTGTTGAGATAGTTCCACTAGAAGTTATAGTTAGAAACGTAACTGCAGGTAGCTTCTCTAAGAGGATGGGTGTTGAAGAAGGTAAGGAATTACTTCACCCAATAGTTGAGTTCTCATACAAGTCAGATCCACTTGATGACCCATTCATCAACGATGACTATGCTACAGCGCTTGGTCTTGCTACTAAAGAAGAAGTAGAAACTATAAAAGACTATGCAAGAAAGGTAAATGAATACCTTTGCAAGCATTTTAAATCTGTTGGCATAAGATTAGTTGACTTCAAGCTTGAATTTGGTAGATATGACGGCAAGATTATCTTAGCTGATGAAATTAGTCCAGATACTATGAGACTATGGGACTACGAAACTAACGAAAAGCTTGATAAAGACAGGTTTAGACGTGACCTTGGTAATGTTGAAGATGCATACCACGAAGTCATGAGAAGACTTGGACTAGAAAAGTAATGTTTGATAAAATACATGAGGAGTGTGGCGTTTTCGGTGCTTATTCACTTAAGCACGAAGACGTCTCAACTCTGATCTATTACGGACTATTCGCTTTGCAGCACAGGGGCCAAGAATCTTGCGGTATTGCTGTAACAGATACTAAAATGAGCCAAAATATCCAGGTTTATAAAAACATGGGTCTAGTTAATGATGTTTTTAATAAAGAAAATTTAGCTAAACTCAATGGCAATCTTGGCGTTGGCCACGTTAGATACTCAACTTCAGGTAATTCTACCGTTACTAATGCTCAGCCACTAGTTATAAACTATTGGAAAGGCACTTTAGCCATCGCTCATAACGGCAATATTGTTAATCAAAAAGCACTTAAGGATGAACTTTCACAAACAGGAGCCATATTTCAAACGACTTCTGATTCTGAAATCATTCCTTATCTTATAGCAAGAGCTAGACTTGAGTCAAAATCTGTTGAAGAAGCAGTTGTCAAGGCTATGCCAAAGATAGTTGGCGCCTACTCACTAGCAATAGCAAGCCCACAAAAGCTTATAGCTGCAAGAGATCCTAACGGTTTTCATCCGCTTTGTATAGGTCAAAAAGAAGATATATACTTCGTATCGAGCGAATCATGCGCTCTTGATGCAGTTGGAGCAAAGTTCATAAGAGATGTTGAACCAGGTGAAGTCGTTATAATTACTGAAGAAGGCATTAAATCTGTATATAAATATGAAGCTAAAAAATCCACTTGTATATTTGAATACATTTATTTTGCAAGACCTGACTCAGCCATTGACGGCATTAGCGTCTATGAAGCAAGATTAAATGCAGGCAGGATGCTTCACAAGAGATATCCAGTCGATGCTGACGTAGTCGTTGGAGTTCCAGACTCAGGTACACCAGCAGCTTATGGCTATGCACAAGAGGCTAATATACCATTCTCAATCGCTTTCATCAAGAATAATTATGTTGGTAGAACATTTATTAAGCCGAGTCAAGATCAAAGATCACAAGGCGTATCTATCAAGCTAAACATTCTTAAGGATGAGGTTAAAGATAAGAAGATAGTTTTAGTTGATGATTCAATCGTTAGAGGAACAACTATGAAAAATATTGTAAAGCAGCTTAAGGAGCTTGGCGCTAAGGAAGTTCATGTCAGAATATCCTCACCACCATTTTTACATCCGTGCTTTTATGGTACTGACGTGCCGACAAATAAGGAGCTAATTGCGTTTAAGTACACTCAAGACGAAATCAGGGACTACATTGGCTGTGATACGCTTGGTTACTTAAAGGTAGAGGACCTTAAGGAGCTTGTAGGCGGCAGGTGTGACTATTGCAACGCTTGCTTTACTGGTAATTATCCAACAGAGGTGGAAGATGGACAAATATAATAAATATATATCGCCGTTCTCAGAAAGATATTCTTCAAAAGAGATGCAATATATATTTTCAGAAGAATATAAATTTAAAACTTGGAGAAAGATGTGGATAGCTCTAGCAGAAGCAGAAAAAGAGATGGGTCTAGACATATCAGATGAAGCTATCGAAGAGATGAAGGCTAATAAGGACAATCTTAACATCGAAGTCGCAAAAGAAAGAGAAAAGCTTGTGCGTCACGATGTTATGAGTCATGTCTACGCCTATGGCCTTCAAGCGCCAAAGGCAAAGGCAATCATTCACTTAGGAGCAACTAGTTGCTACGTTGGTGATAACACTGACCTTATCACCATGCACGAGGCTCTTAAGCTTATCAGAAAAAAAGTTCTTACTGTTATGAAAAACCTTAGGGACTTTGCCATAAAGTACAAGGATCTTGATACGCTTGGCTACACTCACTATCAAGCAGCTCAACCAACAACAGTTGGCAAGAGAGCCTCACTATGGCTTCAAGACCTTTACATGGACTTAGAAGAGCTAGATAAATTATTAGCAGATTACAAATTACTTGGATCAAAAGGAACTACAGGCACACAAGCCTCCTTCATGGAACTTTTTGACAATGACGAAGAAAAAGTAAAGAAAGTCGATGAACTTATAGTGAAAAAACTTGGTTTCGACAAAGTTTTAACTATAAGCGGACAAACATATACAAGAAAGATAGATGCCAAGATACTTAATGTACTTAGCCTAATAGCTCAAAGTGCATATAAGTTCTCAGGCGACTTAAGATTATTAGCAAATTTAAAAGAAATAGAAGAGCCACTAGAAAAAAATCAAATCGGTTCGTCTGCCATGCCATACAAGAGAAATCCTATGCGTGCAGAAAGAATCGCATCAATCTCACGCTACATCATAGTAAATTCACTTAATCCGCAAATAACTGCCGCAACACAATGGTTTGAAAGAACACTTGATGACTCGGCTAACAAGAGGATAGCTATGAGCGAGGCCTTCCTAGCGCTTGATGGTGTACTAGATATATACATCAACGTTAGCGACGGACTTATAGTTTATGAAAATGTTATCAAAAAGCACTTAAACGAAGAGCTTCCATTTATGATAACAGAAAATATCCTTATGGAATGCGTTAAACGTGGCGGAGACAGACAAGCCCTTCATGACAAGATCAGAGTTCATTCGAGAGAAGCACAAAAGAGGATCAAAGAAGAGGGCAAGGATAATAATTTATTAAAGCTAATTTCTGAGGACAAAGATTTTAACTTAACTATGGATGACATAGAAAAGATAAAGTCTGATTCAAAGATTAGCGGAAGAGCATCTTCACAAGTTGAAGAATTTGTAAGTGAAACCATTGACCCGATACTTGAAAAGAACAAGGACAGCATCGGTATCAAGGTTGAACTCAATGTTTAGGAGGTATATATGATTACAGCTATAGTAGGAGCTAACTGGGGCGACGAAGGCAAGGGTAAAGTAACTGATATGCTAGCATGTGATGCAGATTATGTCGTTAGATTTCAAGGTGGAGCCAACGCTGGCCACACTATTATCAATAATTATGGTAGATTTGCACTTCATCTATTGCCATCAGGAATATTTAATGAAAACACTGTCAACATACTTGCAAACGGTGTTGCGCTAAACATACCATTCTTTATAAACGAGCTTAAATCAATCATTGACGCAGGCGTTAAAGAGCCAAAAGTTTATGTATCTGATAGAGCACAAATAGTTATGCCATATCATATAGACTTTGATAAGTACGAAGAAGAAAGACTTAGCAAGGCATCCTTTGGCTCTACTAAATCAGGCATAGCATATATTTTTGCAGATAAATATCAAAAGATAGGCTTTGAAGTGAATGAGCTTTATGACGAAGAATATCTTTCAGAAAAATTAGATTTGATACTACCAATCAAAAATGCCATTCTTAAAGAGCTTTATCATAAAGAGCCGCTTAAGAAGGAAGATGTTTTAAAGACACTTCTTGAATATGGCGAAATGATTAAGCCTTATGTTAAAAACACATCCAAGATGCTTAGAAAAGCTATCAAAGATGGCAAGAAAATTTTATTCGAAGGTCAATTAGGCACACTTAAAGATACAGATCATGGCATCTATCCAATGGTAACAAGCTCATCAACACTTGCTGGATACGCATCTATAGGAGCTGGAGTGCCACCGTATGAAATTAAAAACATCATCGCAGTAACAAAGGCATATTCATCAGCAGTAGGCGCAGGCGAGTTCGTAAGCGAAATCTTTGATGAAGAAGCAAATGAGTTAAGGACTCATGGCGGCGACAAGGGCGAGTTCGGCGCAACAACAGGTAGACCAAGAAGAGTTGGATGGTTCGACGTAGTCGCAACAAAGTATGGTATAGAAATGCAAGGCGCAACAGACATCGCCTTCATGGTAGTAGACGCGCTTAGCTACTTAGATGAAATACCAGTTTGCGTTAGCTACGACATAGACGGCGAGATAACAGATGAATTTCCTAACACATCCAAGCTTAAAAAAGCAAAACCAGTTCTAGAAAGACTAAAGGGCTGGAAGAGCGACATAAGAGGCATAACTAAGTATGAAGAGCTTCCAAAAGAAGCAAGAGATTACATCGAGTTCATTGAGGAAAAACTTGGCAAAAAATTTAAATACATTTCTACAGGACCAAAGAGAGAAGAAATGATAATTAGATAAAGATTAACTACGCTTGTGTATATGAGCGTAGTTTTTTATGCCATTTATTTTTCTATCTATAAAGAAATCTTATAATAATACACACTTTTTTATAAAAAAATCTATATTTGTGATTCAAATCACATATTTAATATAAAATGAACTGTATAATCTAAAAACAATATAATTCATCCAGAGAGGCGGAGGGACTGGCCCTATGAAGCCCGGCAACCTGTTTAAACAAGGTGCTAATTCCAGCGGTTATACCGAGAGATGACGATTTTTCATGATACTCTTTATCTTTTGGTAAAGAGTTTTTTTATTGGATTTATCCAAGGAAGGAGGAGCTTATGATAGAAGCAAAAAATTTGATTAAGACTTACAAGGTTGATGGCAGAGAATTTAATGCTGTTGATGGTGTAAGCTTTAAAGCAGAAAAGAAAGACATCTTGGCCATCATAGGTTTATCTGGTGCAGGTAAGTCTACTTTAGTCAGACTACTCAATAGACTTGAGGAAGCTGACGGTGGCGAAGTAATCATAGATGGAGTGAACATATTTAACTTAAAGCAAAAAGAGCTCTTAGCTTTAAGAAAGAAAATCGCTTTTATCTTTCAAACTTTTAATCTTTTTAGTCAATACACAGTTCTAGACAATGTTATTTTTCCTTTAAACTTAAATGGATTTAAGGGCGATAAAAAGGCTGAAGCGAGAAAGTTTCTTGATTACGTTGGCTTACTTAATAAAGAGAAGGCATATCCAAGTGAATTATCTGGTGGACAAAGACAAAGAGTTGCCATATCAAGAGCCCTTGTATCTAAGCCTGAGATTATACTCTCAGACGAAGCAACGAGCGCACTTGACCCAGAAAGCACTAGGATGGTCATAGATTTATACAAAAGAGCAAGAGATGACTTTGATACGACAACCATCATGATAACGCATCAAATGGAAGCGGCAAAGGACGCTTCGAACAAAATTGCTCTTATGGAAAATGGAAGAATTATAGAAGAAAACACTACTACAGAGCTTTTTAAAAATCCAAAGACAAAGCTTGCACAAAGCTTTATCAAAAAGGCGGCTCCTGATATTGAGCTTGATTACAGCGCTTTCACTGGCAAACTAATAAGACTTTCTTATTCAAAAGGCACAGTTAAAACCCCTGTATTAAGTAATGCGATGAAAAACTTTAATGTTGACATCAACATCATTGACGGTAACATCAGTAACGTTTTGGATGAAGAGCTTGGTTACATGGTCGTTGAGCTTCGCGGCGCAGACGAAGAGGCGCAAAAAGTTATTTCTTACTTAAAAGCTAATTGCGCAGAGGTATCGGAGGTGATAGCATGAGATTCAAGGAGATAATGGACATAGTTTTACCAGCGCTTCCTGAAACTATAATCATGATTTTGGTTCCGGCGCTCATCGCTCTAATTATTGGACTTCCATGGGGTATATTAACTTTTGTGACTAGACCAAAGGGACTAAGAGAAAATAAATTTATTTATACCATAACAAACGGTCTTATCAATATTTTTAGAAGTATGCCAGCCATCATATTAATTATAGTTCTAGCGCCATTATCAAGATTTATAATAGGTAAGGCAATAGGAACTGAGGCGGCTTTGGTGCCACTAACCTTTGCGGCAGCGCCTTTCATAGCAAGATTATATGAAGGATACTTCCTAGAAGTTGATTCGGGCGTCATAGAAGCAGCCAAATCAATGGGCGCAAGCAATTTTGAAATTGTCAAAGTTCTATTAAAAGAGACGGTACCAGCAGCTATACTTGGCGTAACAACTACAATCATTAACTTAGTTGGCTATTCAGCTATGGCTGGAGCACTTGGCGGAGGCGGCCTTGGCGACATCGCAATCAGATATGGCTACCAAAGAAATCAACTTGATATACTTTGGATTTCAGTCGCACTCATAGTTATAATCGTACAAATTGTACAATTCACAGGAAACACTATTTACAAAAAAGTAAACAAAAAATAAATTTACAAATTTAAGGAGAGAATAAAATGAAAAATATATTTAAATTATTATTAGCATTAACTTTAGTAGCAACACTTGTAGCTTGCAATAATTCTACAGGAAATACAAATAAAAATGTAACAGAAGAAACTACAGGAACAAGTTCTGAAACAGAGTCAGAAACAAAAACAGATGAAGACAATAAGATTATCATAGGTGTATCACCAGTGCCTCACGCAGAAATAACTGAAGCACTTAAAGATGAATTTGCAAAAGAAGGCCTAGATGTTGAAGTAAAGGTATTTGACGACTACGTACAACCAAATCTAGCACTTGATCAAGGCGACATCGATGCAAACTATTTCCAACACATACCATACCTAGAAAATTTTGCTAAAGAAAGAGGACTTAACTTAGAAAATCTTGGTTCAGTACACATCGAACCAATGGGATTATACTCAGACAAGATAAAATCACTTGATGAATTAAAGGACGGAGACGAAGTTTTAATTCCAAGCGATCCATCAAACGGACGTAGAGCTTTACTATTACTTGAAAAGAATGGTTTAATCACACTAAAAGACGATACTAAAGAAGATATAACTGAAAAAGATATTGATCAAAACACAAAGAACCTAAAGTTTACACCAATTGAAGCAGCTAATATACCAAACGTTTATAAAGATGCAGCACTTGCAGCTATCAACACAAACTTCGCACTTGGCGCAGGACTTAACCCATCAGCTGATGCTTTAGCTCTTGAAGACAAGGACAGTCCTTACGCAAACATCATCGCTGTTAGAAAAGGTGACGAAACAAAAGATAAGTTCCAAAAGCTTATCAAAGTATTCCAATCAGAAGCTTGCAAGAAATTTATTGAAGAAAAATACAAGGGTGAAATATATCCTGCTTTTTAATTTTTAATGACAAGAGAAGTGATGGCTACGGCTATCACTTTTCTTTTGTAAAAATTTTATATTTTTTCATAAATATATGTTATAATTAGTATAGATGTTTATGCGCGAAAATATTCACGCACTATGAATATTATAAATGCTTTTTTGAAAGGAAGATATTATGTGTGGTATAGTTGGATACTATGGCAAGAATGATGCGATAAATTATGCAATCAAGGGACTTTATAGCCTTGAGTATAGGGGCTATGACTCGTCAGGCATTGCGTTTATTAAAGATAATGATTTAAAAATATATAAAAGAGTTGGCAGGATAAAGGAGCTTGACAAGGTTTGTCCGAAGGAAGTTTCTGACATAGCTATCGCTCATACGAGATGGGCGACACATGGAGGCGTGAGCGAAACAAACGCGCATCCGCACCTTGATACGAGCGCTTCATACGCTATAGTTCATAATGGCGTCATAGAAAATTATCTTGAGCTAAAAAGATCTATGCCTGACTTTACTCCGAAGGGTGAGACTGACACAGAAGTTCTTGTTGAATACATCGCAAGAAATATGAAAGAAAACAATGTAAGTAGCTTTATGAAAGCACTTGAGGGAGTAAAAGGCAGTTACGCGATATTAATTTTAGATAAAAAGACAAAAAATTTATACTTTGCTAAGAATGGCTGCCCATTATTAATGAGCGTGAAAAATGATGAATATCTATTTGCAAGCGATATCTCAGCTGCCATTGAGCTAAATAATGAAATTATTTATTTTGAAGATGGTGACATGGGCGTTTTAAATAGTGATGGCATCAAGATTTATAACTCAGGTAAAGAAGTTCATAGAGAAATTCAAAAATCAAATGTAAATATAGAAGAAACTCAAAAAGATGGCTACGAGCACTTTATGCTTAAGGAAATACACGAAGAGCCAAAGAAGTTCAAAGAATTACTTGATAGACACATTCGTGACGGCAAGGTATATTTCGATGAATTAGATGGACTTAATCTAAATGATTTTGACAATATATACGTAACAGGCTGTGGAACTGCTTATCATGCAAGTCTACTTGCAAAAAACTATCTTGAAAGATTTTTAGAAAGACCGATAATTGCTGAAACATCGAGCGAATTAAGATATTCATATAATTTCATTGGCAAAAAGACACTTCTTATAGCAATCAGTCAATCAGGTGAAACGGCTGATGTCATGGGCCTTGTAAAAGAAGCGAAAAAAAGCGGTGCGACAGTCTTAGCCATTACAAATGTGATTAATTCATCGCTTGACAGAATTGCTGACTATAAAGTACACATCTTTGCTGGACCAGAAATTTCAGTTGCATCGACAAAAGCTTTTATGATGCAAATACTATGCATATATTTACTAGGAATATATTTTAGAGAAGGCCTTGCTGGCTACGACTGCGGTATGTACAGCCAAATTGTTGATGAGCTTATTAAGATATCAAAAGAAATGGATTCAGAAATCACAAGACTTGAGCCTATTGCCAAAGAAGTCGCTACTAAGATTAAAGATAAGGAAAAAATATTTTTCATCGGTCGTGACCTTGATTATATCGCGGCTCTTGAAGTTTCGCTTAAACTTAAGGAGATCAGCTACATCAATTCAATCGCCTTCAAAGCAGGTGAGCTAAAGCATGGTAGCATTGCGCTTATAGATGAAAAATCATCGGCCATTGCCTTTGCAAATGAAGGACAAATTTATGAAAAGACTAGAACTACTTTAGAAGAGTTAGTTGCTAGAGGCGCTGAGACTATACTCGTGACAAATCAAGACGAGGGCGATGGCATAGTGACCTTAAAGAGAACATTCACAATTTTTACGCCTATATACAGCGTTTTATTTGGTCAGCTTATGAGCTACTATACAGCGAAGTTATTAGGACGCGACATTGACAAGCCAAGAAACTTAGCAAAGAGTGTTACAGTAGAGTAGGAGGATATATGATTAAAAAAGCAATAATACCCGCGGCGGGTTTGGGAACGAGGATGCTTCCTCAGACTAAAGCCTCGCCAAAGGAGATGATACCTATCTTTGATAAGCCGACTCTGCAATATATAGTTGAAGAGGCTTACGAATCGGGCATCACGGACATACTTATTATAACTGGAAGAAATAAAAATTCTATAGAGGACCACTTCGACAGAAACATAGAGCTAGAGAAATCTCTTGAAGATTCGGGAAAATTCGAGATACTTAAAGAGATTAACAAAATATCTGACATGGTCAATATTTATTACATCAGGCAAAAGGCGCCGCTTGGTCTTGGGCACGCGATTTTGTGTGCAGAGAGCTTTGCTGGCGGGGAAGATGTTGCAGTGCTTTTAGGCGACGACATCGTTTATTCAAAAGAGCCTTGCTTAAAGCAACTGATGAACGCTTATGACGAGACGGGCAAATCCATCTTAGGTGTTGGTATTGTGAATAAAGAAGATACATCAAAGTATGGCATCATCGCTTATGATGAGAAAGTGAATGAAAGATTATATAAGCTTAAGTCCATAGTCGAAAAGCCAGATATTGACAAGGCTCCGTCCAATATAGCTGTGCTTGGTAGATACATACTAAAAAATGATATCTTTAGCTTGCTTAAAAAGACTAAGCCAGGTAAGAATGGCGAGATACAGTTAACTGACGCTATTGATATGCTTTTAAAACAAGACGATATCTACGCTTATGTTTTTGAAGGCCACAGATATGACTTAGGCAGCAAACTTGGATTTATACAGGCAAATCTTGATTTTGCTTTAAGAAGTGATATTCGTGAAGATGTTTTAAAATATATCAAGGATATAGTGAAAGATGAGGCTTAAGGACTTTGAGGCAGCCATCTTTGACTTGGATGGAACTGTCTTTGACTCGATGAATGTTTGGAAGAACGTTGACCTAAGATTTTTCAATAGGCACTCGCTCTTCTTAACTGACGACTACTTTGATAATATTATGCACAAAACACTCACGGATTCAGCAAAATACACAATTGAGCGCTACGCGCTAAATATGACGACTGAAGAAGTCGTTAACGAGTGGACTCATCTAGCAAAGGAAGAGTTCGAGAACAATGTAGTGCCTAAGAAGGGCATCATTGATTATCTGAAGAAAATTAGAGAAAAAGGCGTAAAAACTTCGATCGCGACAGCGAATGAGAAGGACATTTTTATTACTACGCTTAAAAAGTTTGATATGCACACGCTTTTTGATGACATAGTGACTCTATCTGAAGTCGGTTCAGATAAATCGTCGCCAATCATTTATTTAAAGTGCATTGCAAAATATAATATTATGCCGCAAAACACCTTAGTCTTCGAAGATTTGCCGAAAAATTTAAAAACTGCGAAAAAAGCAGGTTTTGTAACAGTTGGCGTACTTGATAACGAGGACTATCTGTCACATATTTCTAAATATAGCGACATCATCATTAGAGATTTTACAGAAATTTAGGAGGACATTATGAAAAAATTTATTTTAACACTAATTATTCTATCTATGCTTATGGCTTTAGTATCTTGTAAGCCAAAGGAAAAGGAAGAGCTTAAACTAGGCTTTGTTCCTTTAGTTGACCAAGATAAACTAGAAGATTTAACAGAACCACTAACAAATATACTTACAGACAAGCTTGGAACAAAAGTTTCTATGTTTACATCAACAAACTATGTTGGCGTAGTTGAAGCGCTTGGCTCAGGCAAGGTTGATTTTGCAATCATCCCACCATTTGCATATGTACTTGCAAATAAGAATGGCGGAGCACAAGTACTTTTATCAGCACTTAACAAGGACGGCAAAAATTATTATAGAAGTGAATTATTAGTTAGAAAAGATTCTGGCATCAAGGAAGCTTATGAAAAAGACGGCTACGAAGCACTTAAGGGTAAAAAAATTGCCTTCGTTGACCCAGAGAGCGCTTCAGGCTACATCTATCCAGGTGCCATGCTTGTAAAGGGCGGACTTGATCTTGAAAAAGATATTGAATATATGTTTGCTGGCGGACATGACAAGGCTGTTCAAATGCTTTTAAATGGCGACGTTGACGTGTGCGCTACTTATGAAGGCGCTGAAAAGAAACTTATGAAGGACTTTGATGGACTTGAAGGACTAGAAGTGCTTGAATATACTGACAAGATCCCATACGTATGCGTAGCAGCTAGCAAGGACCTTTCAGATGATATGAAGAAAAAGATAAAAGAAGTATTTCAAAATGATTTATCAAGTGGAGAAGGCAAAGAAGCCTGCGAAAAGATATTTAATTTAACAGGTTTTGTCGAAGCAACAAACGATGACTTCCAAAATGTTATCGATACAGCTAAGATTATGAACGTTGATTTAAGTAAATGATATTAGAATTAAAAGATATTTCAGTACAATACGAAAAAAATATAGACGCAATCAAGGACGTCTCCTTTAATGTAGAGGGAGGCGACTTTGTCGCGCTTATAGGACCCTCAGGCGCAGGCAAATCAACTCTTTTAAAAGCAATTAACGCGCTTAATCCTCTTAGCAAGGGAAGCGTTATATATAAGGGCGAGGACGTTCATAGCCTTCGCGCAAAAGATTTAAGAAGGCTTAGAAGAAATATTGCCTTCATTTTTCAGGATACAAGCATTATTGAAAATATTTCAGTTCTTGATAATGTTTTATTAGCGCGTCTCGGCGAGAAGAATTTTTTTGAGGCAATGCTATCAAAGTTTACAAACGCCGAGTATATGGATGCTCTCAAAGCCATCGAGATGGTTGGGCTTAAAGAAAAAACTTATGCACTTGCTAAAGACCTATCTGGTGGACAAAAGCAAAGGGTTGCCATAGCTAGGGCGCTTTTTCAAAAGTCAGACCTTATCTTAGCAGACGAGCCTATATCTTCCCTTGATATAGAAACAAAGAGGTCAATCATGGATATTTTTAAAATGCTTAATACTGATTACAAAAAGACAATTATCATAAGTATGCATGACCTTGATTTATCGCTTGAATACGCAAAGAGAGTGATTGCAATCAAGGACCACAGAGTATATTTTGACAGGAGTGCAAATGAACTAAATTATGACTCAGTTAAAGACTTATTTATCTAAAAAGGGAAAAAAGAAAATTTTATTAGCAATGGCTTTTTTAGTCATGCTAGTGGCATCAGGCTTAGGATCACAAGTTTCCTTAAGCTCTTTTTTGCGTGGACTGCCAGATATGCTTGACCTAGTCAGAAGGATGTTTACACTTGATTTTTCATATATAGTATCGGTTATGGATTTACTATTCGAAACATTTCTCATGGCCTTTGTATCATCAGCCTTTGGTGTTTTCTTGGCTTGCATCATAACATTCTTCCTTCCTTACAATACAAGTCCTTCGCAAATAGTTTCAAAAGTACTAAGCGCAGTATTTTCAGTATTTAGAACGCTTCCATCACTTATATGGGCAGCTTTACTTGTGAGCTTTTTCTCAGCTGGACGCTTCTCAGGTCTTTTAGCCTTGAGCATAATTTCATTTTTCATGTCTACAAAACTTATAAAAGAATACATAGAGGCCATGGACAAGGATGATTTTGATTTTTACAAGTCACTTGGCATTGGCAAAGGTAAAATTTATTATAAGATAATACTTACTAAGATGAGAAAATTTATTGTATCGACATTTTTACTTTGCTTAGAAAGTAATATCAGAAGCGCGTCAATACTTGGACTTGTTGGCGCAGGCGGCATAGGACAAAGACTTTGGCTAGAATTAAATCACATGAACTACGATAGAGTCTCGTCAATCATATTTATGCTACTTATATTAATTTTCCTTATAGACTTAGTGAGTCAAAAGATAAGAGAAATAGATATAAAAAGTCCGATAAATGTTAATAATTTAGCTTCATACAAAAAAAGCAATATACTTAGGGAGATATTATTCATAATTTTTTTAATAGCACTTTTCCTTATAATTAAATTTTCAATCAATATTACCTATGAACGCTTTACACTTGGTCTTAAGCAAGGCGGCGTTATAATTAGAAAGATAATAAGCCCAGATTTTGCTTATTTATCAAGGGCAGTGCCAGCAGCTTTTGAATCAGCTGCCATCGCCATATTTGCTTCACTTATGGGAGCCATCGTATCATTTATATTTACACCATTTACTGCGGTGAACATTGCTCCATCAAAAAAAGTTTCAGTTTTATTTAAAGTACTGATCAATGTAATTAGGACCTTCCCAGCCATCATCTCAGCTATAATTTTCTTCAGAGGCTTAGGACCGGGCCCCTTTGCAGGCGCACTCGCACTAAGCGTTTATACATCGGGTATGCTTAGTAAACTTTATTTTGAATATATCGAGGACATTCCAGCGGAAACAATCATGTCTATGAAGGCACTAGGCTTAAGTCCATTCACCATGTATGCGAAAATTATTTATCCAAAGACATATAGAAGCTTTTTAGGTTTTGTGCTATATAGACTCGAATCAAACGTTAGAAACTCGTCGATACTCGGACTTATCGGGGCAGGCGGTATCGGTACACTTCTTTCTATGAACATAGCGTGGCGCAATTGGAACAGAGTTGGCTCACTTTTATTAGTCAGCTCAATCATGATTATATTTTTTGATTATTTATCATCAACAATTAGAAAAAAATTATTATAATTAAGTGGGCAGACGCTCACTTTTTTTATTTTATATAAATTCAATGATATAAAAATATTTTTATAGGTTTATTAAAAAAGGTATTGACTTTAAATTATTTAAATAGTATAATTAGCTATAGCTAATAAAAGTTAGTTAAAGCTAATGATATATTGGCTGAGAAGTTTTATTTAATGGCGATTGTATTTGCCAAATATTTTCGAAAGGAGGAACTATGAAAAAACTAAGCATTTTATTGGTGACAGCATTAGTTTTTTTGATGTCAATTACTAATGTTTTTGCAGGTAATGCAGATAAAATATACAAAGACTGGGAAGACGTAAGTAAGGACATGGAAGTCGTTTTAAGGGATGCCCTTAAAATTTATGAAGCAGGCGGTCCAGATGCCGGCAAGGATGGCTATGACAAAATTAACGAAGCTTATTTTAGATATTATGAAAAATTAGGCTTTGAAAAAATTGTTATGACAACAATTTCTGGTAAGCGTGGATCAACTGTTGAGAACCAATTTTATTTGGCAAGAAAATCTATGCGTCAAAATGAAGATATCGATGTTGTTAAAGATGAAGTTGAAGTACTAATTAGATATCTACACGAAGATGCAAAGACACTTGACGGTATGAGAGGTAAAACAGGTTCTGGCTGGGGCGTTTTCTTTAGCGTACTAGGACTAACTTTAAGAGAAGGTCTTGAAGCAATCCTAATTGTTGCAGCACTTATTGCTTATCTTGTAAAGACAAACAATTTAAAATACGTAAAAGGCGTCTATGTCGGCGCAATTTTAGGTATTGTTGCTTCAATAATTCTTGCGATTATTTTCAATATAATTTCTGCAAAATTTGGCGAAGACAGCAGTGGTGTTAGCCAAGAGATTTTTGAAGGATGCGGAATGTTTTTGGCTGTTATTGTTTTATTCTATGTATCAAACTGGATGCTATCAAAATCTGAAGTTGAAGTTTGGAATCATTACATCCAATCAAAGGTCGAAAGTTCAATTACAAAAGGAAGTGCTATGGCTTTAGTATTCAGCTCGTTCTTAGCAGTTGCCCGTGAAGGCGCGGAATTGATTATTTTCTTCCAAGGTATGAGAGAAAATATTTCAAACAATCCAGCATACATGTGGGGCGGCTTAGCATGCGCAATCGTAGTACTTGCAATTGTATATGTATTAATTACAAAGATGAGCGTAAAGCTTCCATTAAAGCCATTCTTCACAGTTACATCAATCTTGATGTTTGTACTTTGTATCTCATTTATTGGAAAAGGAGTCGCCGAACTTCAAGAAGCTGATCTTATCGGAAGGACAATAATTCCATGGATGAATGGATTTGCAATTGACATCTTAGGAATTTATGATAGGGTAGAAACTCTATTGCCACAAGTTATTTTAATAGTAATAACTATTGTAACAGTTATCGTTCAAATTAAACGTAACAAAATTAAAAGAGCAGAGCTCGAAAGAGATTATGCAAATAAGAACTAATAGGAGGTTTATTATGAGTTCAAAATTAAAAAAATTATTAGCGCTAGCACTTGCAATTATGACAGTTGCAGCTTACGGATGTAATCAAGCATCAAAACCAGCTGATGACAATACAGCTAAGGTTGAAGACAAAAAAGATGAAGACACAAAAACTGAAGACACAAAAGATGAAGACAAAAAAGATGAAGACAAAAAAGACGTTGCAGCTCCTGGTGAAGACGCAGGATTCGACGAATTCCCAATTGGCGACGAACAAGAATCAGGTCCTCTAGCAGTATCTGGTGTTTATTTCCAACCAGTAGATATGGAACCAGCAGGTAATTCATTATCAAAAGAAGAAGCTGACTGCCATATCGAAGCTGACATTTCAGCTACAGAAGAAGGTACAACTCTTGGTTACGGCGCAGGCGACTTTGTTCCTTGGTTAAATGTTAAAGCATATATCCAAAAGAAAGGCTCAGACAAGGTTCAAGAAATCGCTTTAATGCCAATGAACGCATCAGACGGTCCACACTATGGTGCAAACATAAAATTTGAAGAAGGTCTTGGCACATACAATGTTAAGTTTGAAGTTTCTGCTCCAGGAAACGACTATCTATTACACGTTGACAAAGAAACAGGTGTAACAGGAAGATTCTGGACAGAGCCAATCGTTATTGAATGGCCAGAATTTGAATGGACAGGTCCAAAGTGGTAGAAAATATTGGAAATGGCTTTTAGCCATTTCCTTATTGTACATAGGAGGAATTATGTTAAAGATATTTATTAAAGTAATGGAAGCTGGCGTAGGATTCTCATTTATAATGGGTTTGGCGCTTGGATATCTAAGTACAGAAAACTTCAAAAGCAAATATAAAATTATTTTTGGTACAGTCTTTGTAGGCACTCTTGCGGCAATTATCTCTTCAATCATTAGAGAAATTCCAAATTTTGTCAACAGAAGCGCTTTGTCATTTTGGTCAATGGTACCAATAGTAATTGCTTTTATTGGAATTATCATTTTTTATTTTTTAAAAGAAAAATCCAGTATATATAAAAATATTTTTGTTAGTTTTTTGTCCCTTTATATCATAGCGTCATTTTTCTATTATATGCCGGCTCTTTTTGTTCAGCTAAACAATTTTGTTTATTATGGGGAATCTGCTGTATCCACCATGGTTCTATATAGAATCATTGGTTATGTATTTGCAGTTGTTCTGATGATTTTATCGAGTATTGCAATTTTCAAAATCGTTAGACGAGTTGACAAAATTTATAGGGATAAAATTTTAATGATCTCATTATCAATTTGGGGAATAAATCAAATATTTATTGTTCTTCAAAGACTATACGCAGTTGACCTTATTCCGAGAAGTGCAAGTGTATTTAACACAATTGCTTGGGTAATAAACCATGCACACTACATCGGATTTAGTCTAATGATTTTCTTAATAATCCTGCCAATAATCTTATATTTAAATAATATGAAGGTTAAGGAAACATTTAAAAATCCTGCAGAATTAAGAAAAAAGAAATATCATATGAGATGCAATAGAAATTTAGCAAAATTTTTATTAATTTTAATCGTTATTAACGTTTTTAGTTTAACTTATTTAAGGGCTTATTCTGGACGCGAAATTCAGCTTTCAGAACCCGAAGAGTATGAAATTGAAGGCGATATGATTGTTATCCCACTGTCAGAACTTGAAGATATGAAACTCCACCGTTATCAATACACGGCATCTGATGGAGTTCACATGAGATTTTTCTTAATTAAAAAATCTCAGGGTTCATATGGAGTTGTGCTTGATGCTTGTGAAATTTGCGGGCCATCAGGTTATTATGAGCGTGGCAACGATGTCATTTGCAAATTGTGTGATGTTATTATGAATCGTGGTACAATTGGTTTTAAGGGCGGATGTAATCCAATCCCTATACCATACATTGTTCACGATGAAAAAATAAAAATCAACACGCAAGATCTTGATGCCAACAGCTTTGTATTTAAGTAGGTGACATATGTTTTTTAGAATGATTAAAGGTGCAATCTTTAGGCAAAAGAAAAAAATGGTCTTGATTGCATTTGTAGTAATGCTTGGCACTTGTCTTTCAACCGGCATGCTTAACACAATGCTTGGCATTGGTGACAAGGTCAACAGAGAATTAAAAGCTTATGGGGCGAATATAAATGTTGTTCCAAAAGAAGCTTCCATGCTTGATGATATTTATGGAATCGGCGAGGATAGTCAAAAAAATTATTTGAAAGAAGATGAACTTGGATTGATAAAAACCATCTTCTGGTCTTTCAATATAGTTGATTACACACCATATTTAAATATCAATACTAAAGTTGATGGAGAGTCTACAAGAGTTGTTGGAACATGGTTTTATAATCATATGGATCTTCCAACTGGCGAGGCCATTGACACAGGTATGAGAAAATTAAAGACTTGGTGGAACATCGAAGGCGAATGGATTGAAGACAAAGATACAGATAAGGCCATGGTTGGCACTGTATTTGCTCTTAGAAACAATTATAAGCTTGGAGATAAAATTAAAATCGAAGGCTCTTCTAAAACGAAAGAATTTATAATTGCAGGTATTTTTGATTCAGGTAGTGATGAAGATTCACACATTTATCTACCATTAAAAGCTGCTCAAGAATTGGATGGAGTATCAAATGTAGTTTCTCGCGTTGAAGTTTCTGCACTAACAACTCCTGACAACGATTTGGCAAGAAAAGCCGCAAGAAATCCAAAGTCTCTTACAATTAAGGAGTGGGAGGTTTGGTATTGCACAGCTTATGTAAGTGCAATTTGTTATCAAATTCAAGAAGTTATGACCGATTCAATTGCAAAGCCTATTAGACAGGTTGCAGAAAGCGAAGGCGATATTTTAAATAAGACAACACTATTAATGGTTTTAATCACCGCTCTAAGTTTAATTGGTGCTGCCCTTGCGATATCAAATCTAGTAACAGCATCTGTCATGGAAAGACGTGCTGAAATTGGACTGCAAAAAGCAATTGGTGCAAATAACACAAGAATTATTACAAGAATTTTAGTTGAAAACATTACCACAGGTATTATGGGTGGAACTGTTGGATATTTTATTGGACTTGGTCTTACTCAAATAATTGGTATAACAGTTTTTGGCTCCGGCATCCCGCCTACACCAATGGTAATACCTATTGTAATTATCTTAATTTTACTGGTAATTGTTTTTGGATCCATACCAGCCATTAGATATTTGCTTAAACTTAATCCAACGGAGGTGCTTCATGGAAAAGGCTAAAAGAAAAAATGTACAATTCTTTTGGAAGATGGTTGAGTCATCGATAGCAAGAAGAAAGGCTCGCATGCTTACTGCACTTCTAGCAATTGCAATGGGTGCAACAATTTTATCGGGTCTTGTTACAATCTATTATGACATTCCTAGACAATTGGGAAAAGAATTTAGAAGCTATGGAGCAAATATGATTGTCATTCCAAAATCTCAAGATGATAAGATTGGAGATAATCATATTGACGAAATTAAAAAACTTGCAGGCGATAAACTTGTGGGACTTGCTCCTTATATTTATCAAAATGCAAAAATCAATGAGCAACCCTTTGTAATTGCAGCCACGAATTTTGATGGCTTAAAAAAGAACAGCCCCTTCTGGCTGGTCGATGGTGATTGGCCAAGTGAAAAAAGGACTGTAATGATTGGTCACGAAATTTCAAAAAAACTTGGTTTGAAGATTGGGGATCCTTTTGTACTGAGCACTCCAAAAGAAAATTCGCAAGAAATGAGAGACAGTGATTTTAAAGTGGCTTCAATTGTAACGACTGGTGGAAAAGAAGAAGATTTAATATTTATGTCTATTGAAGATATTAGATCTATCATGGGTGATTTAAATATTAATATCATCGAGTGTTCAATTGATGCGAACAGTGAAGAGCTGCAAGAAATTGCAAATAAAATAAATGAAATCGATAGCACTGTTAGTGCCAGACTTGTTAAAAGGGTTACTGAATCTCAAGGCGTGGTACTTGAAAAGCTTCAAGCCCTTGTATGGATTGTTACAATTATCGTTTTATTTATCATGATGATTTGTGTTAGTACAACCATGATGGCTGTTGTTACCGAAAGAAGAAAAGAAATTGGTCTTAAAAAAGCCCTAGGTGCCCACAATAAATCAATCATTTATGATTTCTTGGGCGAAGGTTTTTTACTTGGACTAATGGGTGGAGCCCTTGGTTCTTTACTTGGATATTTATTTGCGAGTGAAGTTTCCAGACGAGTTTTTGCAAGAGGCGTAAATTTTTTATGGGCCCTAGTTCCAATTACAATCCTTGTATCGATAGCAATTACAATTGTGGCTTGTATCATACCAGTTAAAACTGCAACTGCAGTTGATCCAGCACTTGTATTGAGGGGGGAATAATGAATATATTAGAATTAAAAGATATCTCAAAGATATATGGAGATTTAAAAGCGCTCGATAAAGTAAACTTAAACGTAGAAAAAGGCGAATGGGTTTCAATCATGGGCCCATCAGGTAGCGGTAAAACAACAATGATGAACATAATTGGCTGCATGGATAAGCCTTCTATAGGTGAAGTTTTACTTGAAGGAATTGATATTTCTAAATTGAATCAAAAGGAATTAACAGAAATTAGAAGAGACAAGATTGGTCTTATTTTTCAACAATTCCACTTGGTAAACTATTTAACAGCCTTAGAAAATGTTATGATGGCGCAATACTATCACTCAATGGTAGATAAAGAAGAAGCCTTGCAAGCACTTGAAAACGTTGGCTTAAAAGATAGGCATAACCACTTACCAAATCAGCTCTCAGGTGGCGAGCAGCAACGTGTTTGTATTGCCCGTGCTCTTATCAACCATCCTTCCCTCATCTTAGCAGACGAGCCGACAGGAAATTTGGATGAAAAGAATGAAATGCTCGTTTTGGATATTTTAGAAAGACTTCATAACAATGGGTCAACAATTGTAGTTGTTACTCACGACCAAGAGGTTGGTGTTGAGGCGGAAAGAATCGTCTTTCTAGAGCATGGAAGAATTGCCAGAGAAGAAAAACAAAAAAGACAAAGACCAATTTTGGAGGTTTAATATGAAAAAGGTTTTATTATTAATGTTGGCGCTAAGCTTATTATTGACAGCATGCGCAAAGAAGTCTGACAATGCTTGCACTGATGGCTCATGCGCTGATGCATACAAAGACGGCACATACCATGGAGAAAGCCAAGCTGACGAATGGGGCGGCAAGGTTACAACAGATATTACCATCAAGGATGGAAAAATTGTTGAAGCAAATTTAAAAAACTTGCTTGCTGATGGAAGTGAAAAAGACGAAAACTATGGAAAAGCCAAAGAAGGCGCAACAAACCAAGGTTTATACAAGATTGCCCAAGAAGCAGTTAAAAATTCAAAGGAATATCCAAAGCTTTTAATTGAAAAAGGTAAGATTGAAGATGTAGAGGCTATAGCTGGCGCAACTGTTACATTCAAATCTTTCACAGAAGCTGTAAATGATGCATTGAAAGATGCAAAATAAATTAATGTTAAAAAATTCAGGAGGTAAATATGAATAAAAACAAAATTTTCGGAATTTTATTTATAATATTTGGTGTTTTAATTATGTTAACACCAGGCACACTTGCTCCAGTATGTCCAGCAATGGCAGATGGAAAATTTATGAAGTGTCATTGGATGGGCCAAGCAATAAAAGGTATTGGTGGCGTTATGACTGTCCTAGGCCTTATTTATACAGCTATTAGATGCAAGAAAGAAATGTTTTTTACATTAGCCATCTCTAATGTATTAGTTGGGATTTATGCAATTTTATTGCCTGCAAAACTAATTGGTGGCTGCATGAAACCTGAAATGGCTTGCAGAGCAAAAACTATGCCTATGATTTATATTTTAGTCGGACTTTATATCGTAATTAGCATTGTTGCTATATTTTTAAACAGGCCTTGCAATGGATCTAATCAATGTAAATAATCTATCCAAATCATTTAGACGTGGTGAGAGGGATTTTTTTGCAATTGATAATGTAAGTTTTGATGTTAACGAAAAAGATTTTATAAATATTATTGGTAAGAGTGGAAGCGGAAAAACAACGCTTCTTACTCTTTTATCTGCAATTATTGAACCAACATCTGGAGATATCTTTGTGGAAGGAAAAAATCTATCTAAGATGGATGATGAAGAAAAAAGTGGATATAGGAATGAATTTATAGGTTATGTTCCTCAATCACTTGGAACTTTACCAACCCTAAATGTACTTGACAATGTAAGGCTTCCTTACTTTTTTAAAAAACGCGAGAGAAATGGAGTCGAAAGAGCTAGAATGCTACTAGATATGTGCGGCATTTTAGATTTGGAAAATGATTTTTGCAAAAATTTATCAGGTGGCGAATTAAAAAGAGTTTTAATCGCAAGGGCTCTCATGAACGAACCAAAAATTTTAATTGCAGATGAACCAACTTCTGATTTGGACTCAAAAACTACAATTGAAATTATGAATATGCTAAAAGAAATTAATGAAAAAGGCACAACTATCATTATAGTAACCCATGACAATGATTTATTGAAATATGGGTCTCGCCTTCTTGAAATGACAGACGGTAAATTAAATGAGGTGAGCATATGAGATTAGATTCTAAACAAATTGCCTTTAAAAATATTCAAAACAAAAGCGTAAGAAGTGCTTTGCTAATAATTTTAACAGCAATTTTAACCCTTGTTTTATTTTTGTCAAGCTTTTTGATTTTGTCACTTAGAAATGGAATGAGCTCACTTGCCAATCGTATGGGCGCGGATATTATCGTTGTACCTGAGGGATATGATTCAAAAATTAGAGGCGCAATACTTCGCGGCGAACCAAACACTTTCTTTTTAGATAAATCAGTTGTTGAAAAAATCAGAACAATCGATGGCGTTGAAATTGCAAGCCCTCAATTATTTATTGCCACTCTTTCAGCTGGTTGCTGCTCATTTCCAATACAAGTTATTGGTTTTGATTCGGATACAGATTTTGTAGTAAAACCTTGGCTAGAGACTCAAGCAAAACTTCCTTTAGGAAAAGGAGAAATTTTGGTTGGTAACAATATTGTTGGCGATATGCACAAACACGTTAAATTTTTCAACCAAGAATTTATTATAAGAGGTAGACTTGCAAAAACAGGCATGGGCTTTGACAATACTGTTTTTGTAAATTTTGATGAAGCTAGAAGACTTGCCAAGGAATACGAAAAAATCCTTAAGCTTGAAGACAAGGACCATGAAAATATGATTTCATGTGTAATGATTAAGCTTAAAAAAAGCGTTGATCCTGTTGAAATTCAAAATAAAATTAGAAGCGAATTTAAGGGCGAGGGCGTTTATCCTCTTCTTTCCCAATCAATGATGAACGAGGTCAGCACATCAACTCAAGATATGATTAAATATGTTTATATTTTAATCGCTCTAGTATGGCTCTTGGTCTTCCTTGTACTCACACTTGTTTATTCAATTACAATCAAAGAACGTAAGAGAGAATTTGCCACACTAAGAATTTTAGGAGCAAGCAAAAAACATTTGAGAAATATTATTTTATGGGAAATATTTACCATAAATCTTGCAGGATCTGCATGCGGAAGTGCACTAGGCTTGGTTATTTCAATTTTATTTGGAACTTGGTTTAGTCTAAGCTTTAAAATGCCCTTCCTTGCGCCAAAAGTTTTAACACTTGCAATAATATTTATTGCTGTATTTGCAATTGGCACAGTGATGGGACCACTTTCATCACTTAGCGCAATTAAAAAGATGAATGAAGAAGAACTGGGACTTTTATTAAGGCAAAACGATTAATATGTAATTTTAGATGTAAAATATTTATTGAATAATATCTATGGGGGAGCAAAAACCTCCATAGATATTTTTGTATGAAAATTTGTCAAAAAAAGCTCAAGATATGTCTTTGCAAAAAGAAAAAATTACTATTTAATTTATCTTGCTATTGACTAAGGATTTTATCTTGTGATATAATTATGTAGATCTTTACATAGGGGGTAATCTTATTGGCTAAACTAATTAAAAAGAAATTCACAAAAGAAGAGATCACTAAGATGGTCAAAGAGTACATATTGATATTATTTGGTGCTTTCATAGTCGCAGCGGGCATGTTTTTCTTCTTCAATCCGGCTCATTTATCAGTTGGCGGTGCCAATGGTCTAGCGGTAGTGCTTAATCATTATCTAGCAATAGGAGTAGGTAATTGGATGTACGTGATAAACATAGGACTGTTTATACTAGCATTTTTAACTATCGGCTCACAATTTGGAGTTAAAACAATCATCGCATCGCTACTTACATCAGGCTTTTTCGATGTGCTTGAAAAACTAATTCCGCACTTCCAACCATTGACAGGAGATACCTTTGTTGAGCTATTCTTCGGCGTTTTTGTAACAGCGCTTGGCATGGCGATAGTATTTAATCAAGGTGCATCAACTGGTGGTACAGACATAATTGCTAAGATACTAAATAAATTTATCGGTATTGATTTAGGAAAAGGCGTTTTAATCTCAGACGTAGTAATCACACTTCTTGCAGGAAGCGCATTTGGAGCAAGAATCGGTATTTATTCATTATTCGGGGTAATTGTTAATGGATTCTTGATTGACTTTGTCATTGAAGGCATGAACATGAATAAAGAAGTCAAAATCATTGCCGAAGACACAAAACCTATAGAAGAATTCATAATAAAAGAGCTAGACAGAGGCGCAACCATTTACAAAGCTTACGGCATGTATACTAAGGAGCCAAAAGACATCATCATGGTTTTGCTTGACAGAAAAGACTTCCTTAGACTTAAAAACTTCTTGAGAGATCTTGATCAAAAGACTTTCATTTCAGTTTCAAACGCATCAGAAGTTTTGGGATATGGATTTAAAAATTTAAAAGACTGATATATTAAAAGCTTTCCATTTGGAGAGCTTTTTTTAAAAAAATAAAATATTTTGCTAATAAATAAAAAATATTACATACTTTACAATTTCTTAACAAAGAAGTATTACAATGATTATTATAAGGAGAAAAAATGAAATACGCACTAATTGATATAGGCAGTAACTCAATACGCCTAAATGTTTACAACAAAGACAATATTCAAAAGGAAGTTTTTTCAAAGAAGTACATGGCAGGTCTTGCAGGCTTAGTCGAAGACGGTAAGCTTAGCGACAAGGGCATCAAAAAGCTGATGAAGGTTTTATCCGCGCAAAAGATGCTGCTTGATTACCTACCGATTGACGAGATATATGTTTTTGCTTCGGCTTCGCTTCGTAACGTGGACAATGGCAAGGAGATTGTGAAAAAAGTCAAGAAAGAGCTTGATCTAAACATCGATTTAATATCGGCAGATGATGAGGCTTTTTATGGAGCTGAAGGTATGAAGATGGTATACGACTTTGATGATTACTACACCATAGACATAGGAGGCGGCTCGACAGAGCTTTGCTATCTAAAGAATAAAGAGATTAAAGACATGGCATTTTTAAAGGCAGGATCCTTATCATTATTCCGTGACTACGTAGAAAACACTATACCGAGTGTTAGAGAGTACGATGAGATGATAAACTCCATCGACAAGATGCTTGCTGAAAACGTTACCACGTACAAATGCACAAAGCTAGTCGCTTCAGGCGGAACAGCAAGAGCACTTGGCAATATCTTCGAAGAGCTTTATGACAGTGATGACAAAGAATATACTATTGATGATGTAAAAAATTATATCTATGAGATGATAGACAGAAATAAAAAAATTATACGCACGACTGTCATGGTTGTGCCTGAAAGACTTCACAGCATAGTGCCAGGAGCTATCATGCTATATAGACTCTTAAAGCACCTTGGCATAGAAAAGGTCAATGTCTCAAAGCTTGGCGTGCGTGAAGGTTATTTAAAAGATAAGATAATTAAGGAGTGAAGCAATGGAAGAGTTCATGCAAAACCGCGAGTTGAGCTGGCTAAAATTTAATCAAAGGGTGCTTGAAGAGGCAAGCGACGAGAGCGTGCCGCCACTTGAGAGATTTAAGTTCATATCGATATTCACATCGAACTTGGATGAATTTTTCATGGTTAGAGTCGGATCTTTGTTTGATTTGATGAAGTCTAAGAAGGAGTTCATCGACAAAAAATCGGGTATGACAGCTAAGGAGCAGCTTGATGCCATATACAAGACAATGCCCTACTACTACGAGATGAAGGACAAGATCTATAAGGACGTCATCAAAGAGCTAGATAAGTACAATATGCACAATAAAAACATGAAGTCTTTAAACGATGAGGAGCTAAGTTATGTAAAAAGCTTCTACCTTAGTAAGATTGAGCCATTAATTTCCGCGCAAATAGTTGACGCAGCACATCCACTTCCATTCTTAGAGAATAAAAAGTTATATATAGTGACTGAGATGTGGGATGCTGAAGGCAATATTGCGCATGGACTTGTAGCCATCTCAGACATATTCGAGCGCTATCTATCGCTGCCAGGCGATGAATTTAACTACATCAGAGTCGAAAAAGTGATTGAGCATTACGTTCCAACCATGTTCCTAGGCTATACAATTAAGGAGCAATCACTTGTTGCGGTTACTAGAAACTTTGATTTCGAAACAAATACTGAGATTGAAGAAGAGATTGCCGACTACAAAGACTTTATGAAGAAGGTCATCAAAAAGAGGACGCGTCAAGAGGTTCTTCGCCTTGAAATTTCTAACACAAAGTCAAAGAGCATTACTGATTTTCTTAAGGCCGAGCTTGGTATTACGGATGAGATGATACTTGTGACAAAGAGTCCCATCAATATGAAGTACGTCTATGGTCTTGAGGACATCATTCCGAGCTCCGTCATCAAAAAAGTTTCTTACGAAGACTTTACTCCATTTAAAAAATATTCCTTAGAGCGCGGCTCTATCATTAAAAGAATAGAAGAGAAGGATCTTTTACTAAGCTACCCATACGACGATATCGACACTTTCCTCGATTTGATTAAGGAAGCGGCCGAGAGTGACAAGACCATCTCTATAAAGATAACTATATACAGGCTTGCTAAGCACTCGAAGCTTGTCGAATACCTAAAGAAAGCCTGTGACAAGGGAATCGAAGTCACTGCACTTATGGAGCTAAAGGCGCGTTTTGACGAAGAGAATAACATTAATTATTCAGAAGAATTGTTTAAGGCGGGATGCAATATAATGTACGGCTTTGAAGAGTACAAGACGCACTCCAAGCTTTGTTTAATCACATACAAAGACGATAGGGAGAATATCAAGTACATCACGCAAATAGGTACAGGTAACTACAATGAAAACACATCGAAGATTTATACTGACTTTTCACTGATGACATCTAATGAAGAGATAGGACTCGATGCAAATGATTTTTTTAGAAATATGTCGCTAGCTAAGCTCAATGGCAAGTACCTACACCTACTACAATCGCCATCGACACTTAAGGCGAGATTACTTAAGGAGATGGACAAGGAGATAGCTAAGGGCAAGGACGGCTACATTAGATGTAAGATGAACTCACTAACCGATTATGAGTTTTTGGAAAAGTTTGCCGAAGCCTCACAAAATTCTGTTAATGTCGACTTGATTATACGCGGTATATGCTGCATAGTACCTAATGTGACTGGCTATACAGACAATGTTCATGTCTCGTCCATAGTCGGACGCTTCCTAGAGCATTCGAGGGTATACCAATTTGGAAGAGGCAGTGATATGAGGATATATATCTCAAGCGCAGACCTTATGACTAGAAACACAGAGAAGAGAGTTGAGATAGCTTGCCCAGTATACGATGAAGAAGCAAGGGCAAGACTTGTAAGCTACTTAGATACACAGCTTAAGGATAATATTAAAAGAAGGATACTTGTTAACTCGGGTGACTACATCAAGCCAGAGGTACAAGGCGAAGCGCTTATCGCTCAAGATTATTTCATGCATAAAGCAAATGAAAAGAGAGAAAAGTTTTACGAAGAGCTTGAGAGAGCTGAATTAGACGAAGCGCCTAAAGAAAACTTTTTTACTAAGATTAAAAAGATATTTACAAAGTAATATAATATTAAAGAGCCTTTCATTTTGAGAGGCTTTTACTTTGCCAAATTCATAGTGATTGAAAAATGCACTCAGCTGTGATATAATTAAAAAAGAGGTGATTATATGCATTATTTTGACAACGCATCGACAACATTTCCAAAACCAGAGAGCGTATATAAAAAATTTAATGAAGCTTTTAGAGAATATGGAGCCAATCCTGGAAGGAGCGGTCACAAGCTAGCTCTTAAAGCGATGGAAGAGATTATGAAGACAAGATTAAGTCTTGCAAAGCTATTTAACGTAGATAATCCTTTAAATATAAGCTTTCATATGAACACAACATACGCTTTAAATACAGCCATCAAGGGTGCGCTTAAGAAGGGAGATCATGTAATCACAACATCTATGGAGCATAACTCAGTCTTAAGACCATTATTCACACTTAAGGAAATGGGTATCATAGATTTAACAGTTGTTAAGGCAGAAAAAACTGGTGAAGTAGGTAAAGATAAGATAGTTAAAGCTATAAAAGATAATACTAGAATGCTTGTAATGACACACTCATCTAACCTATTAGGAACAGTTGAAAACATAGATGAAATTTCAAAAGCGGTTAAAGCTATTAATAAAGATATAATTATACTCATAGACGCCGCTCAATCAGCTGGCATCATAGACATAGACCTAAAAAAGCTAGATATAGATATGCTAGCAACAGCTGGGCACAAATCATTATTCGGCCCACAAGGCACAGGCGTTTTATATTTAAGAAATCCAGAGCTTGTTATGCACACGATTGAGGGCGGAACAGGATCTAGATCAAATGAAGTTTATCAGCCAATGGATATGCCGGATAAATTAGAGCCGGGCACTCCAAATGGCCACGGCATTATAGCCTTGGGAGCAGGTGTTGAATATATTCTTGAAGAAGGTATAGATAATATTAGAAAACATGAAGAAACTCTAACAAAAACATTTATCGATGGACTAAAAACTATTGACGGAGTAGAAATATACGGTCTACTTGATGAAAAGAGAAAAACTCCAGTCGTTTCGATGAACATGGAAGGAGTAGACTCATCCATACTAAGCTATGTGCTTGATGATGAATATGACATACAAACTCGTCCAGGTCTTCATTGTGCACCACTTGCACACGAAACCATTGGCACAATAAAAAAAGGTGCAGTTAGATTTAGTTTTTCTTGCTTTAATACAGAAGACGAAATCATCTACGCCATTGAAACTTTAAAAAAGATTAAAAAAGAGGCGAAAGATGGAAAATATCAATAAAATTATTAGTGCTAACTCTTTCATCATAGTCATGGCGCTCTCAGTAATTACAATTGCAGCCATTGTCTTAATAGTTATGCAAATGATTAAGCTCAAAAAACTTAAAGAAAGAGTAGATACATTTACACAAGGTATGGACGGGATCAGCGTTGAAAAGCTACTAGCTACCTTTGGTAAAGACATCAAAGACATTCATAGAGACATGATACTTAATGAAGACAGATTCACAAGACTTGAGACAAATTTAAGTTTTTGTGTACAAAAAGTCGGCTACGTTAAATACAACGCCTTTCAAGACAGCGCTTCAGAGCTAAGTTTTTCAATTTGTTTTTTAGATAAATTTAACAACGGAGTTTTGCTTTCAGTTATACATGGAAGAGAGCAAAGCGTTAGCTATGGCAAGATGATTAAGAATGGCGAGAGCGTTGTGCCTCTTTCAGAAGAAGAGCAAAGCGCGGTAGAAAAAGCAATCACAGGACTTTAGAATATTTATGCATATAGACTTGTTTAGGCAAGTCTATTTTTATGCGTAAATTTTTTGAAAATATTTTTACAAATTTATTTTATTTTAACAAAAAAGATATTTTCTTCATAATTATATATTATTTACCTAAATACTCGTGATTGTAGTATAATATAGACAAAGCAATATTTTCACGAGGAGGGGATGTTCTTGAAACACAGTAAAAAAATTTTTGCTTTAATACTAGCTCTAATGATGTTATGCACAAGTTTTTCGCAAATCACTTTTGCTAAAAAAGATGTGAATACTACTGAGGCTATGATTAAGGCAATACACACAAGAAAAAGACCTATTAATCAAAAAAGGGTCCTTAGCAAGAGCATAAATGCTAAAAGAGCAAAAAGCGATGCTAAGTCTATGAATGAAAGCGTAAGGCTTGTAGTTGAGCTTGATGAGGCGCCTCTTGTAATGCAAGAGAAGGGCGCTAAGGTTCTTGCCAACACTCGCAAAACAAAGGATACGCTTAATAAGATTAAAAAATCTGAGGACAATGTTAAGGCTCTTATGCGTAAGGCTAAGATTGATTTTAAGGAATTGTACTCACTTGATACTTTTGTGAGCGGTTTTTCTATTTATACAAAGAGGAAAAATATCGCTGCTATTGAAAGGATTAAGGGGGTTAAGAGGGTTCATATATCTGAAAAATATACTTTGCCTAAGACTAATAAGGGCGACAAGCCACAAATGTATGCGTCTTTATCAATGATATCAGCTCCAAATGTTTGGGCTTCTAAAAAATATAAGGGCGAAGGACAAGTTGTAGCTGTGCTTGATACTGGTTTTGATATGAACAATCTTGAGAGCTTCAGACTTGATGACGATGCAAAAAAAGAGATTGCTCTTACAAAGAATAAAGTTAATGAACTTAAAGAAAAGTATGGCTTAAAGGGCAAATACATCTGTGAAAAGATTCCTTATGTTTATAATTATCATGATGAGACAGCTGATTTAGATGCTTTACAAGATAGATACGGCTCAAGACATGGTCTTCATGTTGCCGGAACTATTAGCGCGAATGAAGCTGATGATTATAAGAATGCAAATAATCTTGCTAAAACACCAATTAAAGGCGTTGCACCTAATGCTCAGCTAATAATTATGAAGGTTTTCTCTACATCTTTAACTGATTTAAGCACTTATTCAGACGCTCAATGCAAGGCAATTGAAGACGCTTATAAGCTTGGTGCTGATGTTATGAACCTTTCACTTGGTTCACCTGCAGGATTTATCACTGATGATGACATCGTTCAAGTCGCTATGCAAAACGCTATCAAAGCGGGCTGCTTAGTTGCTGTTGCTAACGGTAACGAAGGCACTTCATATTTTGATGCTGACGGCGCTATGAAGGCTCTTGAAGGCAACCCTGATTATGGTATGGCTGGTTCACCTGCTACTGGCTGGGCGACTACATCTGTTGCAGCTATAACAAATACCAAGTATTTAGTTTGTTCTTTAGATTCAAATAATGACAAGATAAAGAACATTAAATACACTTGGGGCTCTGAAATTACTCCTGAGAACTATACATTTAATAAATTTGTTTATGCCAATAAGGGCAAAGCAAGTGATATAAATAAGATTGAACCTGAAAAGATAAAGGACGCTTTAGTTTTAGTTGACAGAGGCGAATGCACTTTCAACGAAAAGGCAAGTAACGCTAGAGATGCTGGAGCGAAGGGTGTAATCGTTATAAATACTGATGATGAGCCTATGACCATGGTTGGATTTAACGATGTAAATTTCCCTGCTGTCATTGTTGGCAATACTGATGGTAAAAAAATTCTAAAATATATTGATGATAGTGGTCTAAGCATTTCATTTAATAAAGAGATGAGTGTTCAAGATAATCCAAAAGCTGGACAGATGGCGGACTTCACAAGCTGGGGACCAACACCTGATCTTACTATGAAGCCTGAAATCACTGCTCCTGGTGCTGACATATACTCAATCGACCAAGATTATAAATATCAAGTTATGAGCGGTACATCGATGGCAACACCTCATGTAGCTGGTGCGGCTGCGATTGTTATGCAATTTATCAAGGATAGAGACTCAGTCTTTTATGAAGAAGCAAAAGATGCTTCTAAGAGAGAGGCTTTAACAAAGACTCTTCTTATGAACACTGCAATTCCTCAAAAGGACGAAGAAACATACTATCCAGTAAGAAGACAAGGCGCTGGCCTTATTGATTTAGCTAATCTAATGAAAGCAAAAGCGACTGTAAAAGCGACAGCTAAAAATGACAGAATGCTTGATGCTAAGGCTGAATTAAAGAGTTTTGCAGATAAAGAGTTCACTATCGACTACACTTTGAAAAATTATTCTGATGAGGACATAGCTTATACTCTTGAGCCAGCTATGCTTACAGAAAAATTTGTTAACGATAAAGATTTTGGTTCTGTATCAACAGAGACTGACAGAGATATGAACTTTAGTATTGACAAAAAATCTGTAATTGCAAAGGCTTCTAGCACTATCAAGTTTAGTGTTAAATTTAATTTTGCTAACGATGATATCAATCTAAATAATTATGTAGAAGGTTTCTTAAGATTTGTTCCAGAAGATACTGAAAAAGATGCGACTCTTACAGTTCCTTATCTTGGTTTCTATGGCGATTGGTCTAAACCAAGATTATTTGACGTATTTAGTCACGAATGGAGCGATGATTTAAAACCAAATATTTTAAATAAAGATACTAATGACGCTATGGGCGATGTTTTTGACTTTACAGAAGAAAGCGATGAGGCTGCTGGCGTTGATAACAAGGTAAACTCATTTGAATACAAGGGCAAGATGACTTATATCACAAATCATGATTCATCTGAACAAATCAAGATAAGATTTGGTCTGCTAAGAAACGCTGAGTACATCAAGGCTAGAATCGAAGATGCATCTAATAAAATTCTTATGGCCAATCTTATTGATTTAAGTTACTTTGCTAAATCAAGACTAGCTGAGAATGGCGGAGAAAATTGGATTAGCTTATTTAAGGAAGATTTTGCTGAAAATGATTTTGCCAAGGTAATTTTAAAGGGTAAGCTTAATACTGAAAAAGAAAATATTCAAGAAGTTTCAGTACCTATCTACTTTGATGACAATAAACCTATAATCAAGTCAGCTGAAATAATCAGCGAAGGCGATGCTAAATATGTTAA
The DNA here is from genome assembly GCF_057222035.1 of Fenollaria sp. Lineage (NCBI taxonomy): Bacteria > Bacillati > Bacillota > Clostridia > Eubacteriales > Fenollaria > Fenollaria sp. The sequence continues at coordinate 46,658 of NZ_JBXXYC010000002.1, forward strand.
GCTAAGCGTCTCAGATGATATAGGCATAGATACTATAGGTGTTCAGCAAGTAAAAGAAACTGGTAAAGACGATGATGGCGAGCCTATATACAACAATCACAAGTATAATGAAGTGAGCGGACTTTATTATGGAAACACTGATTTTTACACTGAAGATGAAGCGAGAGTGACTGAACAAGATGAAAAAGTTACTAAGTCACTTGAAAAGCTTAAAGATTCTAAAAAATTAAATACAGTTTATGTAAAAGTTGATGACATTTGTGATATTGAAAAATTATGTGTATATGTTAAAGATATTGCAGGCAACTGGGCTGAAGAGAAGGTTCTTGACACTAATTACAAATCAAAAGAAACTGTTAAGCTTAAGCTTATAGGCGAGAGCGCTGCTTTTTGGACAGAAACTACAAGTTCTGACAAGAGCAAGTGGAATGACAATATTTATAATATTCAAAAAGGTTCTTATGGTGAAGTTCAAATACAATTGCCAGATAATGACAAGGAATATGCCATCGGATCAGCTATAATCAATGGCGAAGAGTATGCCGATAAATTTGAATATGATCAAGACGCGAGACTTTATTACATGCCATATAGATTTGAAGATGATACTACATTTACTTCAAGAATATATGAGGTAAAGCCAGCTGACTCAAAAGGACTTCCTCAAGGCAATGGATATCCTTCCATATATCTAACACAACCAGAAAACGCATGGACTGTTAGTGAGAACGGACCTCTTAACGATCAAGGTGATGCGCCTGAGATTGAAGATGGTAAGCTAAATGTTATAGGAGCTGTTGCTTTCACTGATAAGAGCGATTTAGCTAAATTAACTCTTAGAATAATAGATGATGTAAATAAAAAAGTTTTAGCAGAAAAAGATATTACAAATGAAGTTAAGCTTGAACAAACTGGCGAAATTAGCAATGCTGATGGCGTTATCTACGATGGACTTGCACTTGTATTTAAAACTTCCATCGATATGGTTAAGGGCTATAGCAATCTAAAATTACAAGTAGAAGCTGAAAATAAATCTGGCAAGAAAACTATCACAGCTGCTACAATTGCAGTTGATGAGAGTCCTGCTACATTTAACTACACTATTGACAAAAGAGGCATAGCTAGCGATAAAGCTACTATCAAGTACACTCTTGCTGATGATAACAAATCTACAGAGATTATTGTTGATAGAGTTACAAATGATGATAAGAATGAATTTATAGAAACAGTTTATAGAAAACTTTATGATAAGTTTGATATAGATAGGCTTGATGCAGTTAGATACATTAACAAGGATAAGTTTACAGTAAAACTTAAACCAGGTTATAACAAATTTAAAGTTTCTATAAGTGAAGTGGGCACAGCTAGAGTAAATGAAAAATATATAATTATTTACAGACTAGACCCAAGTATCAAGCTTAAGAAGCTTAAATAAGGAGGCAGGGCATGAAAAAGAAATTAGCTATAATTATTTCACTAATCTTAGTCGCTATCTTTTCTGTAAATTTAGTTGCAGCCTCATATAAGGACCTTGATGGACACTGGGCAAAGGACTATATAGACGATGGCGGAGCGTTAAAATTATTTGATAAGCGTGAAGATGGAAGCTTTGGCGCAAATGAAAAGCTTAGCAGAGCTGAATTGATTCAAGCGATAAATAGATTAACTGGGGTTATTGAGGAAAGTGATATTAGCTTTACTGATATAAAAGAGGATGACCCTTATTACAAAGAATATAAAAAGGCCGTTTACACAGGTTTTATTGAAAATAAGGCTGATAAGGCTGAGCCAAAGAAGTTAGTAAGTAGAAGTGAAGCAGTTGCAATGCTTGCCATTGTTTATGGTATAGACGCAAAAGAAGATGAAGGTGCTTTCACTGACCTTGAAGGAGTAAAGGAAGCTGGCTATATAAACGCATTGAATGCACTTGGCCTTCTTATCGGTTACCCTGACGGAACATTTAAGCCGAATGACAATATTACAAGAGCTGAATTTATATCGCTTGTAGCAGTTATTTATAAAAGACTTGGTACACCAGTTAGATATCCAGCTAATTACAAAGACGCTGACAAGTCCGAGCTTAAGAAGCTATTAATGAATGGCATGGGCTATGCAAAGAAGGCAAGTGATGAGCTAGCAAAGGCTTATGAATTTGCTTATGCAAACGCAAAACTTGTTTTAAATAATAAAAAGGCAATAGTAAGTGAAATTGAAAGTGCTTGTGAAAAACTTTCAGACGCGATAGATGCTATAAAAGAAGAAAATGCTGAGACTAAGAGTGATGAGGCTAAAGTTGAAGAAGCAAGTAGTGATAAAGATGAGCTTAAAGATTTAATCAAGATGGCAGACGCTATGATTAAGATGGCTGATAGTGATTATTACAAGGATAATTACGAAAGAGCTCTAGAAAATTTAAAAACTGTTCTTAAAAATGCAAAAGAAATTTTAAAATATGACGAAATAAGTGAAGAGGACCTAGAAGGAGCAAAGACTGCTCTTGAAGATGGCATAAATGCCCTTTACGCAGATCAAAATGCAATTGACGAGATAAAGGATGCTATTAATTATCTAAAAGATCTTAATAAAGATATTAAAAATGCTGATGTAGATGGATTGATTGAAGAAGCTGAAAAGCTTATCGTATCAAAGCCAATGCATGATGAAGCTGACGCTATGGTATATAAGCTTGATGATGCTGTAAACATGCTTCTTAATACAATGGATGAAAATTCAAAATTAGCCGAGATGATGAAGGAAGCTCTAAAGAATTTAAAAGCCATCACTCAAAGCAGAATCAGTGATCTTGAAGATAAATCATATACATTAATAAGGCTTATCAATAGATACAAAGATCATAAGGATGAGGACGAAAAAGAAAATCTTTACAAGGCTTTAGATGATGCAAGCAAAGTTAAAGAGGCTTATGATAACGCAGTTCAAGACCTAAAAGATATGTCTGAAGAAGTAAAATACTACGAAGGACTTATTGAGGACCTTGGTCTAAATGAAAAAAATGAAGAAAGATTAGCCGTAGAAGAAATTTTAGCTCTTGCTAAAACATCTTCAAGGGGCTATGGCAAGATAAGTACAACTAAAATAAGTGAAATTTGGGATAAATTAAACAGCATTCAAGAAACACTTGCATCAGAAATTGATTTAGACACACAGATTTCAAAAGCAGAAGATTTTATTAAGTCAAATAAACTTAACCTAAATAAAGATGACGCAGCTTTGATTGATTCAGCATCTGATATATTAACACAAGAAAAGCTAGTTAAGGAAGATATCGATGCTAAGAAAAAAGCTCTTGAAGAATTAGTAACAAGATTGTACAAAGACATTAAATATGTTAAAGATGCTAAAGAAAGTATAAAGACAGCTGATGATATACTAAAGTATGATTCAAGTCTTAAGAATCTTATAAATAAAAAGAAGGCTCTTCAAGGCGCAATCGCAAGTAAAAATAATGCTGCCATCAAAAAAGCTAATAAAGAACTTAATTCTGAAATAGCAAAAATTTTACCAATCAAGTTTATTTACAATTCTAGAGATATTGAAGGACAAATAGTAAGCTTTGATATGAAGGGCGACATGACGATGGATGAGGTAAAAAGACTTGTTTACGCTATATATCCATGTGGCACAGGACTTAATTCACACGCTATGAAAATAAATGTAACAAGCGAAACAAATCAAGACCTTGCTGTTAGAGATGCTTCTAAAAAGATTGTTAAGTTTAGAAAGCCAAGCAACAAAGAAAAGATAAGAATTAAATTCTCTTATGATTTCGCTGGTAGGACTTATTCAGCAACACTTGAGTATAGACCAGATGAAAAAGCAAAAAGATTTAAAAATATCTTAGGTATATATAGAGCGCTTGAGGGCGAAGCAATTGATGAAGAATTCTTCAAGACTTATGAAGGAGCCGAGGCAGCCCTATTTGACACAGTTACATCAAAAGATGTAAGCGATGAACTTAAAGTTAAGGTAATGAAGGACGGAAAAGAAATAGAATTAAACAAAGAGACAAATAAGCTTAAAAAAGGCGAGTACGATTTAATATTCTACTACCTAGATGGCAAAGAAGAGATTGTCTACGAAGCAAGTTCAAAACTTATAGTTGATAAAACTCTTAACACAAAAGAATTACTTTATATATTCAATCCTGATGATGCATCATACTTCGTTCCAATGAAGGATGCTGATGGAAGAGTTGTCTTTGCTTTTAATATTAAGGACAAAAACTTTAAATTGCCAAGTACAGTTAAGATATTTAATCAAGATAGCGGAGAAGCTTTCTTAAATAAAGATGGCAAGAGCGATATCAAGATTAAATTCATCGACGCAGCTACTAAGGACATCAATAAAAAAGAAGATATTAAGGGACAAATATATCTAATGCTTCTTGAAGATGTTGAGGGCAGCTTAGGCGATAGAAAGATAACGCTTAAGACTGGAGATATAGCCGAAGTATCCGTAATTAAATAATTTAATATTAATTTATATGAGAGAGGCTTTTATAAGTCTCTCTTTTATTTTGCCTTGTGATGCATAAATATTTTTTCTTGAAAGGGGTCAATCGATTTATATTTTTATCTTAGAAAAAAATTTTGTAAACATTTTGTATAAGTAATAATATCAATTTCATTTGCCTTTGTATTGATAAATCATCATTTTTGTGGTAAAATTAAGTTTAGAGGTTGATATAATGACAGAGCTTTTAAAAATTACTGATGATAATATAAAATTATGCGCTGAAGAGATCAAAAGAGGCGGTCTCGTAGCTTTTCCGACTGAAACTGTATATGGTTTAGGTGCAGATGGATTAAATGCCGAGGCTGTTAAAAAAATTTATGAAGCAAAGGGAAGACAATCGGATAACCCACTAATACTTCATATAGCGTCAAGAGAAATGATAGAGCCACTTGCTTATTATGAGAGTAAATATGATGATTTGCTTGATGCTTTTTGGCCAGGACCTATGACTATAATTTTAAAGAAAAAGGAAATTGTTCCAAGCGTTATCACTGCTGGACTTGATAGCGTCGCTATACGTATGCCATCAAGCGATGTGGCGAGAAAATTAATTGAGTATGCTGGCACACCCATAGCCGCGCCAAGCGCAAACATATCTGGATATCCATCGCCAACGTGTGCTGAGCATGTATATAAGGACCTTCACGGCAAGCTTAATTACATACTAGATGGCGAGATGAGTGAGGTAGGTATCGAATCAACTGTCATTGACCTAAGTAGAGACAAGGTACGCATCTTAAGACCTGGAAAAATCTCATTAGAGGATTTACAAAAAATTCTTCCTGAAGCTGAGTACGACGAGGCAATCACTGATGATAAAGAAGTGAAAAAACCAATCAGCCCAGGACAAAAATACACGCATTACAAGCCGAATGCAAAAGTAGTCATCATCATGGGCGAGGGCGAAGAGCTTATAAATAAGATGAAGGCCGAGTATGAAGTAAATCTTGATAAAAAACCAGTTATTTTTACGCTTAAGGAATATGAAGATGAGTTTAAGAATTTTAATACTATGGACTTAGGCTCAATCAAAGAGCCCATCAGTATATCGCACAATATATTTAACTTATTAAGAACTGCCGATGACAAAGGTTTTGGCTATATAATTTTGCAAGGATATGAGCGCAAAGGCATTTTCATGGCGATTATGAATAGAATCATCAAGTCGTCGGGCCACAATATAAAGTATTGAAAATAAAAATTTTATATGATAAAATTGTAAAGGAGAGGTATCATGAGAAAGATAGGCATAGCATCAGATCACGGAGGATTTGAATTAAAAGAAAAATTAAAGAACTACCTTAAGGAAAAAGGTATTGAAGTTATTGATTATGGAACTAATTCAACTGAATCAGTTGATTACCCGATTTATGGCAAGAAGGCTGCAAATGGCGTTGCATCTGGCGAAGTAGAAAAAGCTGTCGTTATCTGCGGCACTGGCATAGGCATCTCACTTGCTGCAAACAAGGTAGAAGGCATTAGATGTGCTCTTTGCACTAACGAGTACATGGCGAAGATGTCTAGAAATCATAATGATGCGAACATGCTAGCTCTTGGTGCAAGAGTAATCGGTGATGAGCTTGCTAAGTCTATACTTGATACATTTTTAGCTGAAGAATTTTTAGCAGGAAGACATAAAAGAAGAGTCGATTTAATCGAAAATTGTTAGGAGGGTATTATGGTAACTGTATTTGATCATCCACTTATTAAACACAAACTAAGCATATTAAGAATGAAGCAAACTGGCACAAAGCAATTTAAGGAGATAGTTACAGAGCTATCTATGCTTATGGGCTACGAAGTAACTAGAGACTTGCAATTAGAAGAGATGCCTATAGAGACACCTATATGCAAAACTACTGGCTATAGCTTAGCTGGCAAGAAGATTGCGCTAGTACCAATACTTAGAGCTGGTCTTGGCATGGTAGACGGCATGTTAAGCTTATTACCAGCAGCAAAAGTTGGCCACATAGGTCTATATAGAGATCCAAAGACTTATGAGCCAGTTGAATACTATTGCAAGCTTCCTTCAGATATTGATAAAAGAGAGGTTATAGTACTTGACCCAATGCTAGCAACTGGCGGAAGTGCCACAGCTGCTATAGATTTCTTAAAGAAGAGAGGCGCAAAGCACATAAAGCTTGTAAACATCATCGCTGCTCCAGAAGGAGTTGAATACGTAAAGAGCCATCACCCAGATGTTGACATCTATGTAGCGAATGTTGATGAAAAGCTTAATGAGCACAAATACATCGTTCCAGGACTTGGAGACGCAGGAGACAGACTTTTCGGAACTAAGTAGGTGAATTAATTGAGGAGAATATATTTTGCGGCTTTTGTAAGTTTAGTTCTTGGACTAATATTTACAAAGCTTCAAATACGTTTGTCTAAAAAATTTGGCTTCATAGACGTTCCTAAGGATCAAAGACGCATGCATACTGATTCTATCCCGACTTGTGGGGGCTTTGCTATGTATTTCGCAATCTTTATCCCATATATGATACTTTATAAGTTTACGCCAAGGAACACAGCTATATTCATAGGTGCGACGATCATCATGCTATCTGGATTTTATGATGACATTCATGACCTTAAACCGAAATACAAAGTATTATTTCAACTTATAGCTGCACTTATCGTTTATTTTTTAGGCAATATCAGGATAATGAACATAGGCAACCCATTTATAGATAATAATTTATTAAGCTTGGGCTTACTTTCTCTGCCTGTAACACTATTTTGGATAGTTGGCGTAACTAACATTATAAATTTAATAGACGGACTCGATGGTCTAGCAGGCGGCATTGTCTTTATCTCGTCAATGACTTTAGCTGTGGTATCTGTTTCGTATGAACAATACTCACTGACAGCACTTTGCTTATGCGTTGGACTAAGCTACTTAGCCTTTTTAAAATATAATTTTGCTCCGGCAAAAATATTTATGGGCGATACAGGCGCTTTACTCGCTGGATTCATGCTTGCTGTCATCACAATACAAGGAGCAATGAAGGCAGTCGCAGCCATAGGTATCATAGTACCAATCATGATACTTGGTCTACCTGTCTTTGATACAACATTTGCAATGATTAGAAGACTTCTTAGCGGAAGATCCATTGCTTCGGCTGATAAAGGCCACTTGCATCATAGACTTTTAAGAAAATATTCGACAAAAAAGACAGTTTTGATACTATATACGATATCAGCGATATTTTCAATCTTTGGCATACTTGTGATGAAGCTTAGAAATACTGTGTCTGTGCTTATGTCTGGAATTATATTTATGATAATAGTTTTTTTAGCATATAAGATTGGATTATTTAAGGATGGTGAAAATTGAAAGCTTTAGTAATATTTGGAACAAGGCCTGAAGGTATAAAGATGGCACCTATTATTAAAGAGCTTAAAAAAGCTGATGGCGTTGAGCTTGTAACATGCATAACAAGTCAGCACAGAGAGCTTTTGGACTCGGTAATAAAGGTTTTTGATCTTGAAATTGATTATGATTTGAATATATTTGAAAAGGGACAGACTTTGACTGATATAACTGTAAGATCCTTAAAGGGTTTGGAAGAAGTTATCAAGAAGGAAGAGCCTGATGTTGTCTTGGTTCAAGGCGATACAACGACTGTGTTTGCAGGAGCGCTTGAGGCTTTTTATAATGGTGTTAAGATTGGTCACGTTGAAGCTGGTCTTCGTAGTGGCAATATTCTAAGTCCATTCCCAGAAGAAGCGAACAGAAAGCTAACTGGTATCATGACTGACTTTCATTTCTGCCCAACACAGAGAGCAAAGGAAAACCTTATCAAGGAAGGCTATGACGAAAAAAAGCTTTACATAACTGGCAATACTGTTATAGACGCACTTTTAATGACTGCCGATAAGGTCGATTCATTTACAAGAGATGATTTAAAGAAGATAGATTTAAATAAAAGATTAATTCTTTTAACTTCACATAGAAGAGAAAATCAAGGCGAGCCAATGGAAAATATTTTCGGCGCAGTAAGAAAAATTGCTGATGAGTTTAACGATGTTAACATAGTTTTTCCTATGCATCCAAATCCAAGAGTTAGAGAGCTTGCTAAAAAGCATTTAGACGGAGCAGATAATGTAATATTAACAGAGCCGGTCGAGTATGAAGACATGGCTTATATACTTAAACATGCCTACATGGTAGTGACTGACTCGGGTGGACTTCAAGAGGAAGCACCAGCGCTAGGCGTACCAGTTCTTGTTATTAGACGCGAGACTGAAAGGCCAGAAGGTATTGAGTACGGCACTGCAAAGCTTGTCGGAACTGAATTTGATAGCGTTTATAACAATATGAAGACGCTACTAATAGATAAAGACGAGTACACTAAGATGCATAAGGCCATAAACCCTTATGGTGACGGCAATAGCGCCAAAATGATTAAAGATATATTAATAAGAGAGGTAAAATAATGAAATTAGGTTTAGTAGGACTACCAAACGTAGGTAAGTCAACACTTTTCAATGCCATCACAAAGGCGGGAGCAGAGGTAGCAAACTACCCTTTCTGCACCATAGATCCTAACGTTGGCGTCGTTGAAGTGCCAGATGAGAGACTAAAAATATTAACAGAAGTAAATAAATCGAAAAAAACTATACCAGCAGTGATTGAATTTTATGATATAGCTGGTCTAGTTAAGGGCGCATCAAAGGGCGAGGGCCTTGGTAATAAATTCTTATCACATATAAGAGAAGTTGAAGCCATTGTTCACGTGCTAAGAGTTTTTGAAGACGAAAACATTGTTCATGTCGATGGAAGCATTGACCCGCTAAGAGATATAGAGACTATTAACCTAGAATTAATCTTCTCTGACCTTGACATGGTTGAAGCAAGAATACAAAAATTAACTAAGCAAGTGAAGGGCGATAAGTCTTTGCAAAGTGAGCTTGATTTATTAAATGAAGTGAAGAAAGTTCTTGAAGAGGGCAAATCAGCGAGAGTACTTGATTTAAATGACGATCAAAAGGCTATGCTTAGAGGTTTTAACTTACTTAGCCAAAAACCTATAATCTATGTTTTAAATGTATCTGAAGATGATTATATCAATGATTTAAAGGACAATAAGTACGTAGATAAATTAAAAGCATTTGCTGCAGAAGAAGGCTCTGAGATAGTTCCTATCTCTGTTAAGATTGAAGAAGAGATGAGTGAGCTTGATGATGAAGAAAGAAAAGCATTTTTAGAGGACATGGGCATAAAAGAATCAGGTCTTGATAAATTAATCAAAAAGAGCTATGAGCTTCTTGGTTTAATGAGCTTTTTAACAACTGGTGAAGACGAGACAAGGGCGTGGACTATTAAGAAAGGCACTAAAGCTGTTGATGCCGCTGCCAAAATTCACTCAGATATCGCTAGAGGCTTTATACGCGCGGAAGTTGTTAGCTACGATGACCTTGTTGCGAACGATATGTCCATGAACAGAGTAAAAGAAAAGGGTCTTATGAGACTAGAAGGCAAGGACTATATTATGCAAGAAGGAGATATAGTTTACTTTAGGTTTAATGTATAATGAAAATTTTAGAATATGATGAAAAATTAACTTTTAAGTCAAAGTACTACGATGAGGAAGCTGTTTTTCTTGATATTGAAACGACAGGACTTAGCCCCATGAGAAGCTTTATCTACCTCATCGGGCTAGTTTTTATTGATTTAAAGAGAAGGACAATGCATATAACTCAGCTTATAGCTGAAGATAAGGATGAGGAAGAAGAAATTCTTAAGCTGATGAACGAAAGGCTAGAGGGCTACAAAACAGTAGTTACTTACAATGGCAATTCCTTTGACTTACCCTTCATTAAAAAAAGAGCTGAGCGCTACGGCATAGACGTCACTGAGCCAAAGTCCTTTGATATGTATGAAAAACTTAGGCTTCACAAGGATACTTTGAATCTTGATGGACTTAAGCAAAAAAATATTGAGAAAAAGCTTGGCATAATTAGAGAAGACCGTTATAATGGCGGCGAGTGTATCAGTTTTTACAAAGACTATGCAAAAAATAAAAATCAAGAAAGTTTTGATAGATTTGTACTTCATAACTACGATGACCTTTTATATATGCCAGCAACTATGTCTATACTAGACCTTCTAGATGAGAAAATCACCATCGACATAGACGGACGCAAATATAAATTTGATAAGCACAGCATAAAAAAAGATCTTTTGATGATTGATTTTACTACGGATATGGGTATCAATACCTATGTAGAGGAAGCGGATTATTTCATTGAAGAAAATGAGCGCAATAGGCATCTAGAGTTTACGCTAAAGACTGGCTATATGAAGGACGCACGTAAAGTTAAATACCTTGATAAGAGCTCCTTAGGCAGACTAAAAAATGATGAATTTGATGGAGAAGATTCACTTGAAGATGGCATTGTTCCTATACGCATACAAAATAAATTATTTATTCGAAATATAATTAAATTAGGTAGTATTTAGGAGGTTAAGATGAAATTAGAACTTTATTACAAGGCTGAGTGCCCATACTGTCAAAAGGTATTAAACTACATGATGGACAATTGTCAAATAAAGGATGTTCAATTAGTTGACATCAAAGAAGGAAACAATAACGAAGACTTAATTAAAAGAGGCGGAAAAGACCAAGTACCATGCTTATTCATAGATGGTAAGGCACTTTATGAATCGGACGATATAATTAAATATTTTAAAGAAAATTTTTAGGAGGTAAAATTATGGACTACAAAGATTTACCAGCACAAGAGGTTTTTCATTGGTTTAGAGAGATTAACCAAATCCCAAGAGGATCAGGAGACGAAAAAAGAATTTCCGATTACCTATACAATTGGGCAAAGGAAAGAAATTTAGATGTATGGCAAGACAAGGCACTAAACATCGTTATACACAAGGGTGCTACTAAGGGTTATGAAAATGCTCCAAAAGTTATTTTGCAAGGACACATGGATATGGTCTGCGAAAAAACTTTAGATAGCGATCATGACTTTTCCAAAGATCCAATCGAGATGATAGTTGATGGTGACTACCTAAGAGCAAATAACACAACACTTGGTGCTGACGATGGTATAGCAGTTGCTATGGCACTTGCAGTTCTTGACTCAAAAGAGATTGAGCACCCAGCAATCGAAGCAGTATTTACAACTGCAGAAGAAACTTCCATGGTTGGAGCGCTTAATTTAACAAACGAACACTTAAGCGGAGACTACTTATTCAACATTGACTCTGAAGAAGAAGGTATATTCTTATCTTCAAGCTCAGGTGGAGTTAATAGTGAATCCAAATTCAAAGTAGAATACAAAGATAACGACAAAAAAGCTTTAGAAATAACACTTAAAGGCTTTACAGGCGGACACAGCGGCATGGAAATCATCAAGCAAAGAGCAAATGCTATCAAAGTTTTAGCAAGACTTTTAAATGAATGCAACTGCGATAAATTAAAATTAGTTTCAATCGAAGGCGGTACTAAGCACAATGCCATCGCCAACGTCTCAAAGGCTACTATAGTTCATACAGATTACGCTAAAGTTAAAGAAGCGATGAATGAATTATTCAGCCATATCAAAAAAGATTATCATGTAGAAGATCCAAATATGACACTTGAATTTAAAGAAGTCAAAGCAGATAAACGCATGACAAAGAAAGATACAGATAGAATTATAAACTTCTTAATGCTTGCTCCACACGGCGTTATATACATGTCTAAGGACATAGAAGGTCTTGTAATGACAAGCTGCAACGCAGCTATATTAAGAACTGAAGGAAATAGTGTAAACTATCTATGCTCAATCAGAAGCTCATCAGATGCAGCACTTGTTGAAGTAAGAGAACAAGTTAGGATCATGACAGAAGTACTTGGCGGCAAAGTTGAACTTTCGGAAAGCTATCCTTCATGGGAATTTGATGAAGACCCAGTACTAAGAGACTTAGTAAGTAAAGTATATAAGGAAGAAACAGGCAAAGACGCAGAAGTAAGCGCTATACACGCAGGACTTGAATGCGGTCTACTAAAACAAATCTTACCAGATACTAAGATGATAAGCTTTGGACCAAACATCTACGACGTTCATACAGCTAGAGAGCATCTAGATATTAAGTCAACTGAAAGAATGTGGAAGTTCTTAAAGGCGCTACTAAAAGCAGTTCACTAAGCCTCTTTCAAATTAAAACAGCGCCTTGTGCTAGTTTCGAATTCTTTTGTCGCTGCGACGTATATTCATACGACTCGCTCCAAAAAATTCTGTACAACGCACAATCCATCTGTTTTATCTTTGAAATAGGCGATTTAGATATGTATAGGAAAAAACTTGCCTACAGAATACTTTCAAATTAAAACAGGCAAATCCATCTGTTTTCTCTTTGAAATAGGTGGGACAGGTGAAATATAACAATATTTTCTACAGAATTAGTGATAAATAGAAATATATTATACGAAGGTAGTATGAAAAACATATTACCTTCTTTTTTTATTTGTGCTATAATATATTCAAGAAAGGAGTCAATATGAACTATATTACTTGTGGCGATAGAAATAATAAGTCATTAGTCTTTATTCATGGCCTTGCATCGACTGCTGAGCTATGTTTTGGAGCGCTTTTGCCATACTTAAGTGATTATTATGTAGTTTTATGCGAACTTGATTGTCATTATGATGAGAGCAAAAAAGATATTTTCTCAATGAATGATTGTATAGAAGAAATTGAAAATTATATAATAAATAATTTATCAGGCGAAGTTTATGGCTTATGCGGTTTTTCAATGGGCGCGACCATGGCAGTTGATCTTGTTTCAAGAGCAAGTATAAAAGCAGAGAGACTTTTTCTTGACGCAGCCATCACCATAGAAATGGGTCTTGCGGCAAAACCATTCGCCTATGCTTTTGCTATAGGAACGGATAGGGTTAAAAAAGGAAAATTTATACCAAAGTTCATGCTTGACTACTTTATGGGCAAGGGCAATGATAGCGCAAGTGAAATGATGTATACAAATATCACTAAGAAGACCATTTTAAACGCTTGTAAGACTTTGTATCACTATCATGTTTCAGATAATCTGAAAAACTTTAACAAGCCAGTTTCATTTTTGATGGGCAGCGAAGAAGCTATACCCAAAAAGAGCGAGGCAGTTTTGAAAAAATATTTACCTCAAATGAAGACCGAAGTTTTCGAAGGCAAGGGACACGGTCAATTCTTGCACGAAGAACCTAAATTATACGCAGAAAAATTATTAGATTTTCTTAAATAAAAAAAATATATATATAAAGAAATGCACCTCTCATGAAGTGCATTTTAAAATTTAATTTTTAATTTTCATAAGCTGCGATGGAAGGCAGCCTTTGTATCTTTTGTAAAGTGTTGAGAACCTGCTTTGAGATGCATATCCAACAGATTTTGCGATGGATTTGGCATCAAGATCAGTAGTTAGTATCAGGTTTTCAGCGACATTCATCCTTTTTCTTTGAGTGAACTCAGTTATGCTCACACCGTATTTCTTTTTAAAAGTGTATTTAAGCTTAGTCGGGCTCATCATTGCAATTTTTGACAAAAGATCTTCTTTTAAATTCATGGAGAAGTGATCCTCGATATATTTTGCAACGCTGGTGATGGCTCTGTCATCGTCTTGAGGGAGCTTTACATTATCTTTTTCATCAGCTATAGCACTTAAAGATATTGCTATCCACTCCTTAGCTTTTTTTTCAAAAAATAATTTTGCATCTTCCGCATCCATCTTGCACTTAAGTATCTCCACCGCTATCTTTTCAATCTTTTTTGACACTTTTCCTTTATTTTCTACAAATATTGAAGCAATTTTTGTTTTATTAAGATTATTTCTTTTAAAAAATTCATCATCTAGAAAACTTTCTTTAATCTTTAAGCTCACAGCGCTATATCTAGAATTTTTATGCAAAACATATTTCATAACAGGCTTTGTCCTATCTATTATATATAAAGTTTTTGGCTCAACAACTTGATAAGGGTAGAAGGTTTCGCCCGAAGCAGATATGATGTATATAGATGAAATATAGAAAAAATTAAAAATATCAGGCACATCCTTATAAACAACATCATCAAGCATTGTTAAATCATTTATATCAAAAATAAAATCATCAGTTTCGTAAAACCAGTAGTAGCCCTTGATATTTTCTTCATTTATTAAATAAGTTTCGCCAAGCTTTGGAAATTGCTTAGGATTTTCAATCCTTTCCTTAGCGTATAATTTAATTAAGTCTTTAAATTTATTCATAGCTTCAACTCCACTATCACAATTAGCCAATATATCAAAAAGATATATCTTTTAAATATATTGTAGCACAGTTTGAACTCTAGTACAATAGATACACATAAAAAAGTTAGCTATATATAACAAAAGTTTTAAATTTTATTATTTTATATCTTATATGTCTAAATAAGATAGACAATCTAAGTTTTATAAATCTCATAAAAAATGCACTTCAATTACGAAGTGCATATATTTTATATCAATTATTTACTTTTTATATCAATACCTTTTTCCTTAAGTTTTTTGTCCTTGTATATGCCAAGCAGTGTATATATAGTTGAAAACAAAGGAACAAAGAGTATCATGCCAATTATTCCAAATAAAGCGCCGCCGACTGTGATTGCGACAATTACAAACATTGCAGGTAGTCCTACCTTGTTACCAACTATCCTTGGATAAGTTACATTGCCGTCGAATTGTTGCAAGACTACTACAAATATTATAAACATCAAAGCCTTGAACGGCGATTGAAGTAGTATAAGCAGTGCGCCAGTGAAAACACCGATGTAGGCACCTAGTATTGGTATCAAGGCACCAAGACCCATAATTATGGATATAGCTGGAGCGAATGGGAACCCAAATATCAGCATACCGACAAAGCACATAGAACCAAAGACCAAAGCCTCTATGAACTGACCAGTGAAGAAATTGTAGAAGTTGTCAAAAACTATCTCTCCAAACCTTACAAACTTGTCAGCCCATCTTTCAGGAAAAGCAGAGTATAAAAGCTCCTTAGTCTTTCTTGCTAGGTCCTCTTTGGACGATAAAGCATATATTGCAAATGTAAAGCCCATAAACATGGCGAATAGTGTGTTTAGAACTGAGCCAACCCTTGAAACTATAGTGTTAAATAAGTCGGAGTTAGCATTTTGAACGTAGTTGATAAGAGTTCTTTGAACACTGTTGATGTTTAGCTTAGAGAATAGTTCGTGAATATTTTCCTCATATTCTTTGAGCACTGGAAGCTTAACAAGTTGGTCCTCAAACTCAGGAAGTTTTTGCGCAACACTTATAATTGATTCTTGCACACGAGGCGCAACGATGTAGCCAAGAAGGAACATAATTGCAATCAGTATGCATATAGTAAGAAGCATGCATATAGCGCGCTTAAAACCAATTTTTTTAGGCTTCCATTTGCCAAAAATTTTCTCCTCGAATAGTTTTAGCGGAATATTTAATATAAAAGCCACAAAACCACCAGCTAAGAATGGCGTGATTATACCTAAGAAAATGTTTAGATATGACCAAAGCGACTTTAAATTAGAGAGTGCCACGTATAAAATGACACCAAAGGCAACTATTTTAAAATAAAAGAATAATGACTTTTTATTGTATTTTTCGTCCATATTTCTGCCTCCTTCATAATTTAATTATACAATAGAAAAAAATTTTATTCAAGGAAAAAGTAAATTTTACGCAAATTTTACAAAGACTTAACCACAAAAAACACGATATGACTTATAATATAGTTGTAGAAATTTTCAATCAAACAAAAGGAGTGTGTTAAATGAGATTAATGTCACTAGCATTTTCACTTATTAAGTATCCGTATATTTACAAGAAAGCGGACAAAATACACTTCAAGAAACCTCCAAATTAAAATTTACCTGGGAAAGAAGAGCTCGGCAGAGCTTTTCTTTTTCATAAAAATGAAAAATTTGTTTATTATTTAGTTTATTATTTAGTTTATTATAGGATAATTTATGGATACTGGCACACCTATAAGATTTTTTTATATAGTAAAATAAAGTGATTGACTTATATAATAATAGGTAGTATAATTAAAGTAACATTATATGTTTAGGTGGGTAATAATCTAGGACAATCTACCAAACAGTGGCAAGAAAGACTTGCTAATAAAGAAAGGAGTTTTAAAATGAAGAACGCAAAAAGAATTCTTAGCTTGATACTTGTACTAGCCATGATGCTTTCATCAGGTATTACGCTATACGCAGGTGGGGGGGGGTGCTGATCCCACTCAAGTAGAAGAGTTTGAGGTGAAATTTAACAAGAGTGTGGACATACCTGACAATTACCCAATAGGACTTTATTATGAAAACGGCAGTGATAAAGTAACTATTAATAATGGAGACAAGCTTAAAGCCGGTACAGTGATATTCTATGAAGATAAGGAAAGTTCTCGTCAAACTAAGGCTTATATGGATGGTGTTTTGATAGATTACAGAGGTGTAGCAATGCCTAATAAATCTGTTACTGTTGACATAATTGCCAATGGATATACACCTAATTATATACTAGCAGAGAGAATTGCTCCAAAACCAGACAAATGGGTTAAATTAACTGTCAATATAGGAGAAGGAAGATATGAGCATAGAAACAGAGGAGAATTTGAAACTAATACTTCTGTAGAAATTTATGTAAACCCACTATATATTGTAGATATTTTGTATAGCTTTGGCGAGAGTGCAAATTTAGCAGGTTATACTTTACAAGCACCTGATGGCAAGATTGTAAAAACTAGAATTTATGAAAAAATAAGTAAAGATAGAGTTATAAACGTTGAATATGAAAAAAAACCAAACTTGACACTTACTTTGCATAATAGTAAGGGTGAGCCTAAAGTAATTAATATTAATGAAAATACAAGATATAAGGATGTTTTAAGCCAAATTAGAGCAGCAGAAACTAATGTTCAAGGCAAAAAACTTGTATGCTGGTCTGCTGATAAAGATGACCTAAAAGATTTTGATGAAAGTTATGATTATAAAAATATAAACAGTAGCATTATATATCCGGAAGAATATAATCAATACCTTGATAAAGACTATAGTAGCGCTATAAATCCTAATTATTATTACTATCAAAATAAGACTAATGTAGATCTTTATGAGATTACTACTGACGAAGAGAATCATGTAGTAAGGCACTTTGACCTTAATGAATATAAAAAATTAAATGGCGAAATAGAAAAATACTTTAGTATTAATGACACATATATCGTTAAAAAAGATGGTAAGCTAAGATGGGAAGAAGATGGAACCAAAGATATAAAATATAAAAATATAATGCATTTTAGCGATGGAGACGAGGACAATTTTTATAAAATAAAAGATTTTACTACTTTCAATGTAGAAAAATTAAGTAAAGATACTAAAGTTACTGAAGACAGTAACGTTGCCTTTAAAAATGAGGGTAAGGAAACTAAATCAAAGGACAAAATAAGGGTATATCCATACCTATATGTTGAAGGAGATCCAAAGCTTGATTATACTGACGATGATAATCCAACACTTGATTTAAGCCACATGGTTATTGGCACATATGGAGAAGATGGAGAACCATTGTATATACCTTTTGAAAACTTTGGTACAGATGTTAAAGTTGAACCAGCAAATGATACTCCTTTAACGTATGATAAGTACAACGGTAAATCTGTAAAAGTTATGTATAAAGGCAGATTAGCTTATACTAAACCGCTAAAATTAAATAATGACGGCTTTGATAAAACAAAAATTACAAAGATTGTAATAAAAACTCAACCAACACTTGAATATAAAATCGATAAAGATCCAAGTGTAACTAAACTTGATTTAAATAAACTAGTAGTTACTCTAACTTCACCAAAGATAGGATCTACAACTGGTGAAGTAGTTAATAGAGATGTACCTTATGCCAAATTTGCTGATTACGGCTTAAAGGTTTCTATGCCTAATGGCGAAACTCCTGCTGCTTATACTGATGTTGATAACAGTAAGATTCTAGAAATTTCTGACAATACAAAAAAATTAAAAGTTTATAAAGATGACACTACATTTGCAGAAACAGATGCATTAGTCGTTAAAGACGGTGTATTTAGAATTGAAAACACTGTATCAATAGAAAAAGAAACTGATCCAACAACTAAGTATGTTGTAGGTGAAAAGCTTGATTTATCAAAATTAAGTCTTAAGTTTACTGATAGTAATAAAAATACTAAAATATACACTTATAATGAGTTAAAGGGCTTAGGATTTAACTTTGCACTATGTGGTGAAGATAAAAAACCACCAAAGACAGACGAAGAAATAAAAGCAGAATTCGAAGAAAAAATCAATCCAATGTTTGAAAGCATTAAGAAAAAAGATGGTGTATACGAAGGAAGCTTCAATCCACAAACTAGGACAGTAACAGTAAAAATACTTGACAAGACACAAGGAGCTAAAGAAATATCTGGAACAGGCATAGTTGCTGGTTTAACAAAACTTTATAATGAAAATCATCTAATAAAATTAAAAGTTGGTAATCTTGAAGAAAGAGATTTAAAATCATTAGCTGATAAAGCAACAGAAAGCGGAATGACAGTTGAACAAATGTTTAAGCTTATATTTGGAACAGATATATTAAACTCAGTACAAACAGAAGGAAATAAAACTGGAACATTGGCAGACTTTGTTGATAAAGAAGTAGTTTTACACCTTACAGTTTTAGATCCAGAAACTAATAAAGAAGTAACAATTGACTACACAATTAAAGGCGAAGACGGAACAGAAGAAGCACCTACTGGTATTGCAGGCGGAGGCAATGGTCAAGGAGAAACTTGCACACCTGTTGATAATGTTGTCGCACTTGCATTAAAAGATGATGCTAAGAAGATAACTGTAACAGGACCTTCTACTCATGCAAATAATGCAGTAAAGACATTTAACGCTGAATATCAAATAACTGTAGAGGATAAAGTTAAAGTAACTTATGAATTTAAATCAGCTACAGAAGGAAAAGTATTACCAGATGAAGTTAAAAAACTTTTACCAACAGAAGAATTAGTAAAACCTGAAACTGATTATCCAGCTGTAACATTAGATACTACAAGCGTAAAAGTTGAAGGCGGCACTTGGAAATTCAAGGGATGGGAACCAGCAAGTATAACAAAGATAACAAAAAATACAAAGATTATCGGCACTTGGGAGTTTGTTAAAGATACACCAACACCAAATCCAAATCCAAATCCTAACCCTAACCCTAACCCTAATCCAGATCCAGGTGAACCAGATAGACCATACTGGCCAGGAGATGATTACTATAGACCACACAGACCATATTGGCCAGAAGACGATTACTACAGACCATATAGACCTAATAATGACGATAGAAGAGTAGCTGAAGAAGAAAAAGAAGAAAAACCAGCTGAAAAAACTACAATGACTGAAATTAAGGCTATTGCTACTATAGGTTCAAAAGAATTAGAAATATTTATTAATGGAATTAGTTCTAAAAAGACTATGGATGTAGCTGCTCAAATTAAGAATGGTAGAACAATGATTCCTCTTAGATATGTAGCTGAAGCACTTGGCTTTAACGTTACATGGATTAAGGAAACAAGAACTGTAGTTATATATGACAATCAATTCAAAGTTGAAATACCTGTTGACACTAATACAATTATTGTTAATGGCGTTAAGTTCGAAAGCGATGTTAAACCTCAATTAGTAAATAATAGAACTTTACTTCCAATTGCAAACATTGCTAGAGCACTTGGATTAAAGGATGGTATAGATATTCTTTGGAACCCAACAACAAGACAAGCAACAATAATTAGAAGAGTTTATTCAAAATAAAATATTGAATTTTAAAAAATATCCGTAGGGTTTTGCCTTACGGATATTTTTCTATTATTTTTTATATTATATTTCTAAAGCCACTTGGCAAGGTTACCACGCTTGGTTTTTCTGGCATCTTATTATTGAGTTTAAGGCCTAGGTAGCCGATTTTGTCTTTGCCAAATTTATTTCTAATTTCGTTAAAGACTTTCTCGAGTCTATCGTCTTTGACTATTTGTTTTGGTGCGAAGAGACTTATTTGCTCTGATTTTGTGTTTCTTCTAAGATTTATTGCAGATATCGTAAGGCTTCTTATACCTTCTTTGAAATCGTAGCGCTCTTCAAATAGTTCCATGGCTTTGTCGTTTAGTCTAAGCGCGCTGATGCTTGTCTCTGTAAAAACTTTTTGAAAGCTAAGTGTTTCAAGATTTTTATCTCTTATGGATATTCTCACGCCGCCTGCCTTAAGATTTTCTTCGATTAATTTTTTGCTCACGTCAATGGCGAGCTCCTCGAATATTTTTTTAACTTCATCGTATGAGTTTAAATCCGCCTTGGTGGTTACACCTCTGGATATGGACTTGATTTTATCGTGGTGGTAGTAGTCATAAACCTCACTATTATCGTATCCGTTGGCGTATTGCCATAGATATAGTCCTCTTAGTCCAAGCTTTCTTTTTAATAAATTTACATCTGTTTTAGCAAGTTCACCAAGTGTATTTATGTTCATATACATAAGTTTTTTCTTTGTTTTATTGCCTATGCCAATGATTTTATCTGTATCAAGTGGCCAAACTATCTCTTTAAAATGCTCTTTAGGAATGAGCGTCACCGCATCTGGTTTTTTAAGGTCGCTACCAAGCTTTGCGAATATCTTGTTGTAGCTCACACCGATACTAACTGTGATGCCAAGCTCTTTTTTGATACGCTCTTTAATCTCGTGAGCAATTTTTTCTCCGCTACCAAAGAGTTTCTCAGAGCCTGTTACATCTAGCCAGCACTCATCTAAGCCGAAGGGTTCAACTTGATTGGTGTAGCTGTAATAAATTTTGTGCGCAAGTTTTGAGAACTTGAGGTACTCATCGTAATGAGGCCTAACAGCTACTAAATCGGGACATTTCATCTTTGCTTCATAAAGGCTATCTCCCGTCTTTACTCCAAAAGCTTTTGCTTCGTAGCTCTTTGCTAAAACTATGGAGTGTCTGTCTTCGACTGAACCACAGACTACAAGCCGTTTTCCAACGAGAGACGGATCTAGTTTTCTCTCGATGGATGCGTAGCAGTTGTTCATGTCTGAATGAAGTATTGTTCTTGTCATCTTATCACCTGTCTTTCATCTACCTTCTTAATTATTATTACTACTTGAATGACTAAGACAATTATAGACCATTTACATGGGCTTGTCAATACTACTTTTGTAGTATTTTTGACATTTTTTGTCATAAATATTTTGTTAATTTATATTCATTAATTTATTTTCGATTTATAAAAATTATAAAACTACTTAAATTATAATTAAGATAATCAAGCTAAATACCTTGTAAAATCGCGCCAAATATGGTATTATTAAATTTAGGTGATAGCATGATTAAATTTGAAAATGTAAGTTTTGCTTACGATAAAAATGAAAAAGAAAAAAAAGCTCTGGACGATGTGAGCTTTGAGATAAAGAAGGGTGAGTTTGTATCCATACTTGGCATGAACGGCAGTGGCAAGTCGACCATAGCGAAAATTATGGACGGAATTTTGCTTCCTACTGAAGGCGACGCGACTGTCATG
Source organism: Fenollaria sp. (assembly GCF_057222035.1). Lineage (NCBI taxonomy): Bacteria > Bacillati > Bacillota > Clostridia > Eubacteriales > Fenollaria > Fenollaria sp. Next base: position 68,789 of record NZ_JBXXYC010000002.1, read on the forward strand.
GGCATGAACACGAAGAACGAAGAGAACCTTCTTGAGATAAGACAAAACTTAGGACTTGTTTTTCAAAATCCGGATAATCAAATCATAGCGACTATAGTCGAAGAGGACGTTGCCTTTGGCCCAGAAAATCTTGGCCTACCAACACCTGAGATTAGAAAGAGGGTTGACGATGCTTTGGAGATAGTTTCGATGACGGAATACAAAAAGCACGCGCCAAACCTATTGAGCGGTGGACAAAAACAAAGGCTTGCCATCGCTGGTATACTTGCTATCAACCCGAACATAATTGTATTTGACGAACCAACTGCCATGCTTGATCCGCTTGGCAGAAAAGAAGTCATGGATACTATTATCAAACTAAATAGACAATACGAAAAAACTATTGTGCTTATCACGCACTTTATGAGTGAAGCGGTTTTATCAGACAGGCTCATGGTTATGCATGAGGGCAAGCTGGTTTGGGACGATACACCTAGAAGGATTTTCTCAGACGTAAAAAAGGTGCACTCGCTTGGACTTGATGTGCCACAAGTGACTGAATTAAGTAATTTGCTTAAAGAGGACGGCTTCAATGTTACTGGTGATGAGCTCAGTATAGATGAATTGGTGGCAAAATTATGATTGAAATAAAAAATTTATCATTTATATATAATAAGGACACGCCATTTGAGGTGAAGGCGCTTGACGATATATCGCTTACTATCAAAGATCACAGCTTTATCGGCATCATTGGCCACACAGGCTCTGGCAAATCAACATTTATGCAGCAATTAAATGGTCTACTTAGGCCTTCATCAGGCAATATAATTATAGATGGGGTAGACATAACTCAAAAGGACATCAAGCTAAACAAGCTTCGCGAGAGCGTTGGGATGGTATTTCAATATCCTGAGTATCAGCTATTTGAAGAGACCGTTGCGAAAGACGTTGCCTTTGGACCAAAAAATCTTGGACTAAGCGATGAAGAAGTAGCTGAGAGAGTTAAAGGCGCAATTGAAGACGTTAGGCTTGACTACGAATGGGTTAAGGATAGGTCTCCATTTGAATTATCAGGCGGACAAAAAAGGCGCGTTGCCATAGCTGGTATACTTGCCATGAGGCCTAAGGTGCTTATACTTGATGAGCCAACTGCTGGACTAGATCCAAGAGCTAGAGAAGAAATTCTTAATGAGATATATGATATATATGAAAAAACGAAAATTACAGTAGTTTTAGTATCTCATTCAATGGAAGACGTTTTTACTTACGCAAATGAGATAGTTGTTCTAAGCAAGGGCAAACTTATCATGCATAAAAGTACTGATGAAGCAGTTAAGGAGCGCGAACTTCTTAAGAAATATGATGTTGGCGTGCCTGAGATAACTGAGTTTATGTTTACTTTGCAGGAGAAATATCCGGGTCTAAACCCTTATGTAAAAACTGTTGAAGAGGCGAGACGCAATATACTTGAGTATTTCGAGGTGAAGAAAAATGTTTAATAACATATCCATAGGACAATATTTTCCGACAGATAGTTTTGTTCATAGACTAGACCCAAGAGTTAAACTTATCTTTGTCTTCGTATTTATGATAGCAATCTTCTTCGTTGATTCATATAGTATACTTGCTCTTGTTGGCATCACTATAATTTTACTTATACTAATGAGCAAGGTACCGTTAAAAATAATACTAAGAGGGCTTAAGCCGATGCGCGCGATTATCATAATGACACTCATCTTTAACATATTTTTTACACCAGGCACACAAATATTTCCAAATATTAAGTGGCCGTCAATGTCATATGAAGGACTAAATACAGGTCTTTTCATGTCATTTAGACTACTCTTATTATTACTTGGTTCATCTCTACTAACATTAACTACATCACCAATAAGACTAACTGATGGACTTGAGTCACTTATGAGTCCACTGAAGCTTATTAAAGTGCCAACTCATGAACTAGCCATGATGATGACTATAGCACTAAGATTTATACCGACACTAGCTGAAGAGGCAAATAAGATAAAGATGGCGCAAGAATCAAGAGGAGCAAGCTTTGATGGCAAAAATATTATAGAGACAGCTAAAAAGATGCTTCCTTTAATGATACCGCTTTTCTTAAACGCACTTAAGAGAGCAGATGAACTAGCCATCGCCATGGATGCTAGATGCTACTCAGGTGGAGAACACAGAGGCAAGCTAAATCCACTTATTTACACTACTGTAGATAGATTAGCTATACTTGTAATAATTATATACTTTGGATTTATAATATCAACAAAGTATTTATTTAATTTAATATGAAGAACATAAAATTAATTATAGATTTTGACGGAACAAATTATTCAGGATTTCAAGCGCAAGACAATGCACACACAGTTGAGGACGCTCTGAACACATCCATTAGCAAGGCTTTGGGTGAAGACATCAAAGTTATTGGCTGCTCGAGGACTGATAAGGGTGTTAGTGCGCATGGTTTTGTTTTGAATTTCAAGACTGAATCGGTTTGTCCGGCTGAAAAAATGATTTATCCAATCAATGACAAGCTTCCCGAAGATATTAGAGTGCTTAAGAGTGAAGAGGCAGCGGATGATTTTCACGCGCGCTTCTCGTCAAAGGGCAAGTACTATAGATATACGCTTGAGCACAGAAAATTTGGCAGAGCGACAGATAGGCACTTTGCATATAATTTTCCATATAAGCTTGATTTAGATTTAATGCGTGAAGCAGCGAAATACATGGTCGGCGAAAAAGACTACAGAGCATTTATGGCTATAGGAAGCGCTGTTGATACGACAGTTAGGACTATTCATTCAGTCGATATCATCAGAGATGGCGATTTTGTTTACATCGATGTAAAAGGAAGAAGCTTTCTATATAACATGGTAAGGATTATGGCTGGCACACTTGTTTTTGTTGGAACAGGAATATTAGATATAGATTCTATGGCTAGAGCGATTGAAGATGGCGATAGAAGAGGACTTGCACCAACTTTGCCAGCAAAAGGACTTGTCTTAGAAGAAGTTTATTATTAATATATATCTCTTGCTTAGAGCGAGAGATATTTTTTCGCCTAAACCCCAAGAATCGCCTAAAATATGGAGTGAATTAGGCGATTTGAAATAAATTACACAAAAACCCAGCTCATCTGAACTGGGTTTTATATTTGATATATTATTTTTATATTTTTAAAAATTGTCTCCGCCTTTAAAGCCTCTACCTTTTACTTCGTTTGTGTCTTGTATAGTTATAAAGGCATTTCTATCGATGGAGTTAGTTATTTTTTTGACATCAACTATCTCTCTTGGTTTAACTAGCATGAATATAATCTTTAGATCGCTCTTTGACCAAGCACCGTACGAGTCGATGATGGTTGCTCCACGCTCAAGTTTATTCATAAGCTCATAAGAAAGTTTTTCGTAGTCCTTTGATATAATTAAAACACTCTTTGTCGCATCGAAGCCTGTTTGCACCTTGTCAAGCACTTGATATGCAACAAACATCGATAAAACTGTGTAAAGTCCTTTCAAAACACCAAATTTTATGCTCGCTAAACTTATTATAATGCCATTCATCGCCATAAGAGCACTTCCGATATTGATATTGTAGCGCTTTTTACATACTGCAGCAACTATGTCAAGACCGCCTTGACAAGCACCATGCCTAAACAAAACACCCATGCCTATACCATTAAGCACGCCACCAAAGATGGCGCTGATAAGTATGTCATCAAAAGTATTAAGCTTTTGCATTGGTCTAAACAGTACCATAGTAGCGGATAAAACAAAAGTTGTTATAAATGCGTAAACCAAAAATTTCTTGTCAAGCTCTTTTAATCCAAATAAAAATATTGGTAAGTTAATCACGAATAGCATGATACCTGCTGGTAAGCCAGTAAGCAGTTCTATGATGATGGAGATACCACCGACACCGCCGGCAAGTAGTTTATTTGGTATGAAGAAAAAGTTTATCGCAAAACTTGATAGCATACAGCCGATGATGATGGCTGTGATCGTTGTAAAGATTTCTTCGTTGTCGCCAAAGTATTCGTATCTGTCAAATTTCTTTTTCATTTTAATTTTATAAACTCCTTAAATATATTTATTGCTTCTCCATTATTATTCACAGCCATGGCTTCTGGATGGAACTGCACTAAATAGATATTTCTATGAGCATCCTCCATTGCCTCGATAATTCCATCGGAAGACTTTGCTGTGACTTTAAAACCTTCCGCCACGTCCTTAACTGCTTGATGATGCTCTGAATTAACAAGCATCTTCTTTAATCCAGTCGCTCTGTGTAAAAAGCTTTGTTCTTTGATTGTGATGTAGTGAGCACCAGTCGCTATGGTATCGAAGTTTACGTGTTCTAGCTTAGCTTGATTGTCCTTGTATATATCTTGATATAGAGTTCCCCCTAAGCATGCATTTATCAGCTGCATTCCTCTACATATACCAAGCATTGGCTTTTTTAATCTGATTGCTTCTTCAATCAGTCTCATATCAAAAGCATCTCTTTCAGTCGATATACCTAAGATGCCTTTTTGAAGTTCTTCGCCATATATAAGCGGATTTACATCGTGACCGCCTGTAAGTATGATTGCATCAGACATTTCAACGAGTTCACTTACTCCTTCAAGGTCAGTGTATGGAGCGATGAAAGGTACTGCGCCAGCTAATCTTACGGCTTCGGCGTAATTTCTATTGATTTGTACATAATTTCTCTTGCCATCTGAATATGGCTGAGAGCTTATCAAAATTTTCTTCATTTTAATCTCCAATCTATTTCTTTAATATTATGTGCTTTTAAATATGCATTCGTCTTTGAGAATGGCCTTGACCCAAAAAATCCTCTATATGCTGACAATGGCGATGGGTGAGCTGAAGTGATTACAAGATTTTTACTTGTATCGATGTAGTGCATCTTGCTTCTTGCATAAGCGCCCCATAGGATATAGACTACATTTTCTTTATTTTTGCAAAGCGTTTCTATAATTTTATCAGTAAAAATTTGCCAGCCAATGTCTTTATGTGAATTAGCATAGCCCTTGCGAACTGTTAATGTTGAGTTAAGTAGGAGTACTCCTTGCTTTGCCCACGCATCTAAATCACCAGTTTTATTAAGAATACCTAAATCGTCATAAAGCTCCTTATATATATTTCTTAAAGATGGCGGGAGAGCCACTCCGTCATTAACAGAGAAGGCTAGGCCATTGGCTTGATTTACTTCATGATATGGATCTTGACCCAAGATGAAAACTTTTGTATCTTTTAGTGGTGATAGCTCAAGCGCCTTAAATATTTCATAGTATTTTGGATATATAGTGTGCTCCTTGTACTCGCGGCGAAGCGCATTACGCATCTTGATGAAGTAGTCCTTAGTGTATTCATTTTGTAAAAATTCTTCCCAATCGCTATTTATGATCATTTTTCTTCATTTCCTTGTATCTTGCGAGCTGAATTTCATCTTCGACCTCTAAGTCTCTGAAATTAGCAAGACCTTCCATGTGATGAGTGAACTCGTGTTTTAAAACGTGATATATCATGTCCTTAATCTCATTGTCTGTATAATCAGAATACATTTTCATAAAAGAACCGTAGTAGATGTATATAGCTTTGCCCATGGCTGAGCGCTCATATTGACCTAAAATAAATAAGTCATCGTCAATTGCATCTGGAGAAATTTTTAAATCTTCTGAGATGACTACACCTAAATTTAAATCTCTAAAGAATATTTCAGGTAGTCTCTCGCAAGCTTCATCAGTCCAAGCTGTGAAAGTATCAATGTCTGGCATCATAGGAATTTCGCTCCATCATTAAAATTAAGACCTGCTTTGAATATATCAAGAACTATGTGAGCTGCCTTTAAAGCTATATCTTCTTGTTCATTAGTGATTTCAACGTGCTTATCAGTAACGCCTGTACCGTAGTTACCAACAACATTTAAAGATGCGTATTTGATGCCTAGTTCGTTCATTAAAATAACTTCGGGTGAACCAGTCATGCCAACAACATCGCCGCCGATTGATTTATAAAATTTATTTTCGATTTTGGTCTCAAATTTTGGCCCTTCAGTAGTTACCAAAACACCTGTACTAATCTTGCCATCGTATTTTTCTTCGAATAATTCATTCATTTCTAATGAATAAGGCTCGTCCATCGCAATGAATTTAACGCCTTTATCAAGACCAGTAAAGAATGTGTAGTCCCTTTTTTTAGTAAAATCAAAAAAATCATTCGCCATAACTATAGTAAGAGGCTCTATTTCTTCTCTAAGCGAGCCAACTGAGTTGATGGCGTAGGCATACTCCACACCTAAGTCCTTCATCGCCTTAACATTGGCTCTATAATTTATAAAGGTAGGTGGGACGGAATAATTCATTCCGTGTCTTGGAACAAAGATGGTATCTTCATTAAGAACGTTATACTCGCAAACGCCATATTCATTCTCAATGCTTTTCGTTTCTATGCTCTTCATGCTTTTAAGAGCCGTTCCACCAATTATTGCGTATTTAAACATTTTTACCTCCTTGAGCACAGGATGAGACCGAAGACCTTGTCAAAGCCAGCATCCTTCATAACGCGAGCCGAATCCTTCATAGTCGTTCCTGTAGTTATTATATCATCAATTATTACTACATTGCCACTTGCATCAGCGCTTTTTTTAAAAATATTTTTCATATTAGCTCTTTCAGAGAAAGAAAGCTTGTGCATATCACGCTTTTGTAGCTTTTCATAAGTATATATTTTTATACCCATGTCCTTAGAAATTATTTTTAAAATTTCACCCATGTGATCAAAACCTTTTTTTCTTAGCTTTTCGGTATTCATAGGGACACTTGTGATGTAATCAATTTTTTCACTCTGCATAATATTTTTTAACTCTTCTTCATATAAATAGGCGAGTGCAGATAAATATTTTTTCTGCATACCAAACTTGTAGTTAAATAGATGCTCTCTAAAAAAGTCATTGTAGTAGACTATTGAGTGAAGCTCATCAAAGCCATCGACATAAAAAGTTTTTCTGATTATCTCAATGTTAGCACCGCAGCTAGAACAGTAGGGCATAGCACCGTCAAAATCTTCATTACAAAATGGGCAGATTTTCATTTGAATACCTTCTTTAAATCACGAATTCTTTTTTCAAGGCTTGTGTATCTCTTCATGATGAAATTATTATCAATCATGAGCTTTAAATATTTTTCCCTGCCAATCAAGATAAGAAGTTTTTTTGCTCTCGTTATGGCAGTGTATAATAAATTTCTAGTTAGTAGCTTCTCATTAGCATAGGTAATGGGCATGACAACGCAGTCAAACTCACTTCCTTGAGATTTATGAACAGTTAGTGCATAGCTAAGTGAAAGCTCTCCAAGCAAGGAGAAATCATAAGTAGCGCTCTTACCGTCATCAAAATCTATATCAATGGTCTCGTTATCTTTGTCAACGCTTTTAATTATACCTGTATCGCCATTAAAAACGCCAGTAACTTCTTCGTATTTGCCGTTCTTGTACTCATGAGAAATTATATCATAATTATTTTTCATTTGAATCACTTTGTCGCCAACACGAAATTCCTTGCCCATGGCTCTGACAGTTTCACTATCAGCGCGTGAATTAAGTAAGTTTTGCAGCATATAATTTAGATTAACTGTGCCAAGCTTGCCTTTTTTAGTTGGCGTAAGTATTTGAACGTCTTTGAATGGGTCGAGACTGAAATAATTTATCAGCCTTTCATTTAAAAGATCAAGTATCTCTTCAAGTATATCATCATCAGAGTCTTTGCTAATGAAGAAAAAATCACTATCTTTTTTATTTACCTCAGGCATATTGCCTAAGCGTATCTCTTGTGAGTTAATAGCTATCATGCTGTTTTCACTTTGTCTATAAATATGCTCAAGCTCAGTTGTTTCGACCTCGCCAGAATTGATTAGATCTTCTAAAACATTGCCTGCACCAACACTTGGAAGCTGATCTTTATCGCCTAAAAGTAAAAGTGTCTTACCTGGCTCAATAGCTGCCAAGAGCTCACTAAATAAAAGCGTATCCATCATAGATACTTCATCCACGATAATGAAGTCAGCATCAATCTCTTCTGAGCTTTCAAAAAAATCCGCGCCATCGATAGGGGCGATATTTAAAAGTCTATGAAGAGTCATAGCCGCTTCACCAGTTTTTTCTTCCATACGTTTAGCGGCCTTGCCAGTTGGCGCCGCAAGTGCAAAAGATATATCAAAATTTTTAAGTATATTTATGATTGCTTCTATGATAGATGTTTTTCCAGTACCCGGTCCACCAGTGATGATGGAGATGTTATTGACAAAGGCTTTTTTTATAGCAAGTTTTTGTTTTTCATCAAAAATAATATTTTCAGCTGCTTCATATTTTTCTATAAGTTCGTCACAATCAAATACATAAGTCTCTTTAGCAGCATTTTTTATGTCATAAAGCCTCTTTGCACATTCAAGCTCTTTCTCGTAATAAAGACTTAAGTATACATTATATTCTTTGCCGCGCTCCTTCTTAACAGCGATGCTGCCAGTCGTTGCGAGCTCTTTTATAGCTAAATTAAATTTTTCTTCGTCCATAGTCATAAGAAATTTTAGTTCTTCATAAAGTCTATCCTTTGGTATGTAGGTAGAGCCTTGAGCAAGATATATGTTTAAAAGATAGATGATGGCTGCTTTTAACCTTTCAAGTCCATTGGCATCGACGCCTTCTTCTAAAGCAATCTTATCTGCAGTTTTAAAGCCTACACCGATTTTGTCATATATCAATCTATATGGATTATTTTTTAATATATTTATGGCCTCATCACCATAAATATTATATATTTTTAATAGTGTAGCCGTAGGTAAATTATATTTTGCAAGCTTTTGAAGTATTTCTTCACGCTCTTTATTTGATTTTATGTACTCTTTTATATCGGCAAGGGCCTTTTTACCTATGCCTCTTACTTGAAGAAGTTTATCTGTTTCATTAAAAATTACTTTAATAGAATCAAGGCCGAAGAGGTCAATTATCTCTTCGGCTCTTTTTTCACCAATTTTAGGAATACCACTTTTAATCAAGTAGCTTCTAATAGATTCAATTGTGTCTCTCTCTTTAAAAGAAAGCTTAGTAAAATTAATTTGCTCGCCATACTTTTCATGAAAGACAAGTTCGCCCTCAAGCTCAACGTAGTCATGCTCCTTAACAGTCAGAGCAGTGCCAACGCAAGTAATAAGCTCACCATCAGAGTTAACTTGCATAACGGTGTACGCGTTTAAATCATTTCTATATACAATTTTAATTACTTCACCGTCTATAATCATATTAACTCCTTTAATAATTTTAATTATTCTTCAGTATTTTTTTCTTCGATTGAATTATTTTCTTCTTTTTTCGAATTTTCTATAAGTTCTTTTTCTTCCTTAGTAATAAGTCTTGTGCCTGCCTTTGACATCTTAGGGATATTGTTAATCTTATTTTTAAGTGCGTCAAATTTTTCATTAGTCTCTTTCATTAGATCCATGAATTTGTCATCAATATTTTTTGCCATATTATCACTTCCTTAAATTGTATTTGCTAATTACACCTAGTGAATAGAGAAGCTTTGTCAGTAAAAATCCAATAAATGATGTGATAGCGTTTACTGGTATGAAAAAACTTTTCAAAACTAGGTACATAGCTTGATTAATTATATTGAATATAAAATATTTCTCTGTAAATAGCTCTGCTTTTATATAAAATTTTGAAAAAATCAGCGAGGCTATAAATATGATTAGGCCTATAAATATGATTAAGTTGTACGATTTAAGCGCTTTATTTTTTCTATATCTTGTATTTACTAAAAATCCTGATAAATAGAATAGTATCAGTATTATTAATGAATATAAAATCATTACTATCCTTAAAACTAAGGGGCTAGTAAGTTTTTTTAGCGAAAGCATCATAAATACTGCCACTACTGTGATTAGTATATATGATAAAAGTGCTTTTATTGTGTTCTTAATCATTAATTTGTTGCTCCTAAAGATTTGGAGTAGTGCTTAAGCCCATCGGTATAAAATTCAGTATTATCAAAGTTTATCCACAAAGCTTCTGTGTCAGGGAAGTCCTTAATTGCTTCAGCGCCTTCTTCATAAGTCATTGTAAATAGTAGTGTTGATAAAAAGTCCGCTATGCCTGAGTCTTTAGTGATTACAGTAACAGCTCTAAAATTTCTTGCGCTAGATAAAGTTCTTGTATCAATGATGTGATTGTATTTAACGTTATCAAGTCCATAGAAATATCTTTGATAATCACCAGATGTAACTATTGCTTTATCCATAGTATATAAAATATCATAAATTTCTGAATCGCCTTCCTTCATCTCTGAAGCAGAGTAAGGATTTTCAACGCCTACAGTCCATTTTCTCTTAGTTTCTCCGTTAGGGTGGCCGATAGTTTTAACGTTACCACCAGCACTTAGAACTACTGAGTCAAAGCCATCCTCTTTAAGCTCGTTGCATATAAGTTCAACAGCATAACCCTTGGCAACTGAGCCAAGATTTATTTTGGTTCTCTCATCTGTTATATATATAGTGCTTTCTTCTTTATCAATGATAATATTATTTAATGAGGCGTACTTTGCTCTCTCTTTTAGCACTTCTATATCAGGTGTAGCTGCCTTTAGCTCATCATTTTCAAGAGCTTCAGTCATGCTTTTTTCCCAAAGCTCGATTACAGCGCCAAAAGCAATGTTTACGCGAGAATCATATTTTAAACCAAGAGTTTTGGATTGAGATATAAGATCTAAAAGAGCTTTATCTACTTTAACTTTTTCTTTGCCAGCCATCTTGTTTATAGTATAGACATTGTTTACGCCTTCATGTTCTTTGTGGCAGTCAAACAAATTATCATAATATTTTAATTTTTCAGCTAATTTTTTATCAAATTTATCTGCTTCTTCTTGAGTAAAGAAGTAGCCAGTTGCCTTAACTAAAGTATCGAAGCTATCGAAATAATCAAATGAAAATTTCATTCTTACCTTTGGTTTGCACGATGCTAGTAAGCTAAATAATAAAGCTATTACTACTAATAGTGATATTTTTCTTTTATTCATAGTTTCACCTCTAAATATATAATACAACAAAAAGCTCGATTTTTCAAGATTTAATTAAGTCCGTTCACGCTGCCAAGAACTAAACATGTGTCAATTTCTTTTTCATGAACAAAATCATTGATGTTTTGATTAAAGAAACGCTTGTCAATCATGTATATAGTTTTGAAATCATTTGTGAATAGACTTGCAACTGCATTTGCGAATGAGTCCTTTATAATAAGTAGAGTTTTTGAAGAGGCTTCGTTGCCACTTATTTCAACAAGACCATAGTTACCGCTAAAAAGTGCTTTGTACTTGTCTTTGTTTTTGAACTCATCCTTGTTAAGCACTTTTATATCCTTATCGTCGCCTTTAACCTTGATCTCGTCATAATTTTTTGGCAGGTAGAATAATATTTCATCTAGAGAACTATTATAATAAGAAGACTTTGAATCAAGTGAGCCTCTAAAATTTTCACAAGTGATTTTTTCAATTGTATTCATCTCATCAAGACCCATGGCTAGAGCTATATCTTTATAGGCAAGGTAAGCGCCTTCACGCCAGTGGTGATCGGACTTGTAGAAGATGTATTCCTCTTTGTGATCCATCATAAGCTTATATAAATCGATGTAATTGCCTTTGATTTCATTTTTGTATCTATTAAGAACCACTCTTTCATCGCTAAATGTAGCGCCTTTCGGAAGCTTTTCTCTATAAACTTCGCCTTTATCGGGGCAGATGGCGATGAATTTATTTTTTATATCGATATCGTTTATATATTTTATAAATTTATCAGTTTTTTTCTCATCATAAATATATTTTTCATAATAATTTTTATCTGTGCCGATATAAACGCCGTTAAATTCTCTTTTGCCAAGAGCGTAGTCAAGTCTTGATCTTGCACCAACTAGAGCATCTTTCATTATAAATTGATCTTTGCAATAGGTCTCGAATTTTTTAGTGAAGTCACCATTTTTAAGTGAAAAAAATGAAAATTTTGGAAGTTCTTCTAAAACTCTATTTTCATTTTGGCTAAAAGTTTTATCTTTAGCAAAAATATTTGCGATTAAAACTGAGCTTATAAATATAAAGAATAATATTTTTAATAATTTATCTTTCATATATATCACCTAAAATCTAAAATACAAGAATGGGTTGTAGGACTCGCTAATTAGTGACATTGTCACAAGTATTAAAAGGATGAATAAAAAGGCAACTTCTAAATAAGATGTTTTTCTATCCTTATCAATAAGATTTTTGCATACGCCAAGCGATAAAAGCGCACCAACGATTAGATAAAAACCATACTCTTTTAAGTAAAAATACGCTTCTAAGGATGAGAAATTTTTAAAATTGAACATTGCCTTTATAAATGGACCTATCTCAGTCACTTTAAACTCGAATATTACCCAGCCAATAATTATTAATAGCATTGCATATATATGCTTTATGAAGTTTGGTGCTTTATCAAGTGCCTTTGCATAAACAAATTTTTCTAAAACTAGCAAAATAAAATAGTATAGACCCCATAAAATGAAGTTAAAGTCCGCTCCATGCCAAAAACCTGTCAAAAACCACGTGATAAATAAGTTTAGTATCTGTCTTGGTAATTTTACTCTGTTACCGCCAAGTGGTATGTAGACATAATTTCTGAACCATAGAGATAAACTCATGTGCCAGCGTCTCCAAAACTCAGTTATTGACTTGGAAATGTATGGAAAATTAAAGTTTTCTAAAAAGTCAAAGCCAAGCATGCGTCCCAAACCTATTGCCATGTCAGAGTAACCGCTAAAGTCAAAATAAATTTGCAAGGTGAAGGCGATGATGCCAAGCCAAGCCATTGACGATGGTAACGTTGTTATCTCTTTCGCAAGAATAATTTTATATAGCTCACCAAGTTTATTTGCAATCAAAACTTTTTTAGCAAGACCATAAATAAATCTTTTTATGCCATAGGCGATGGAATTGTCGGAAAAGTCTCTGTTCTTAAGCTGATTAAAGATGTCTATGTACCTAACTATAGGTCCAGCGACAAGCTGAGGAAACATCGCAACATAAGCGCTGTAGTCAAAAAAGCTGTTTGATGCTTCGACCTCGCCTCTATATACATCTATTGTGTAGCTAAGTGTTTGGAAAGTGTAGAAGGATATACCAAGAGGCAGACTTAAATTATTTGCGCTAATATTTAGATTAAATAAATAATTTAAGTTATCAATCACAAAATTGTAATATTTAAAGAAAAAAAGCAGACCAATATTGACAATTACACTCAATATAAGGACTGCTTTGCGTTTCCATTCATCTTTAAATTTATTTAAAAGTCTTCCATTAAAATAATCAAATACACTGGAAAAAAGCATTATCCCTACATATATCGGCTCGCCCCACGCATAAAAGATGAGCGAGAGTATAAAGAGCATGAAGTTCTTTATCTTTTTTGGCGATATATAGTATAAGAATAATGCAATCGGTAAGAATACGTATAAGAATAAAAGTGAAGAGAATACCATTATTTATAAAGCTCTGCTAAAGCCTTCTTAACATCTTCAGACTTTTCTGAAATTACTAGTATGATAGTCTTGCCATGTTCTTCATATACGCTGTCTTCAACAAGCTTTGCTTGATCAGGAGCGTAGTCTTTATAAATTTTTATAAGATTTTCTTTATATGCATCAATTTTTTCTTTAAATTCACTTGCATCACTTGCATTTTTTAGTCTTAACAATAGTACTGCATTTGTATTTAAATTAGTTTGAGGACCATACATCTCGTAAGAATCGATTTTTTCCTTATCAAAATCAAAAGTATCCTTTAGATAAGAATCTTCTTCTTCCTTAGAAAAAGTAGAAAAATCAATAGTATCTTTAAGTTTGTCCTTAATATCATTAAGGCTTACGTCCTTACTAGAGCATCCCACCATAAATATCATAAGTGCTACGCTTAAAATTATTAATATCTTTTTCATAAATAACCTGCCTTTAACTGTTTATATTTTTAACTTCATTTAACCAAACCTTGTGAAATTTGCTCTTTAAGTGCATTCCATCAGGTTCAAAGTAATCTTGATTCTCATTTAATAGATAAGAGAAATCTAAAAAGTCAAGTCCTCTCTCACTTGCTATAGTCTTAATAACACTATTAAATGAATTTATCTTAGTATTATTTACCCTTGCGTCTTCTTTCTCATCCAAAGCCTTGCTCACAGGGAAGATTGCTTGAAGATAAATTTTGGCATCAGGAAACTTAGCTTGTAGTGCATCAAGCATAGCCACATACCTTTCTTTAAACTTTTCTTCACTTTTAACAAAGACAGAGTCATTAAGACCCATCATTAGATAAATATTTTTTGGCTCAATACCAAATTTTTCATCAGGAATAAGCTTTCTAAGAGTATCAGTATTTAAACCAATCTTTGAAAAAACATTGTTCTCATAAAGAAATTTATAGTATTTAAGCTCTTCAGTTATAGAGTCACCGATGAAAAGGTCATTTTTAAAGAATTCTGTATAAACCGATATAGGAACAGTGTTTACAGAAGATTTAGCTACCTTTACCTTACCAAAGTCTTTTGGATCGATATCTTTACCTTTTTCGATCAACTTTGCTAATTCTTCCTTCTTAATTTTTTCTCTGTAAGCTAAAAGTTCTTTTTCTCTTATTGAGAAATTATAGTTGTAAATTTCTTTATTCACTAAATCTTTAATAATATCTGCTTGTTTAATACCATCAAAAATTTCATCAACATTTGTAAGTTCTTTTTTATTGTTTAATTTATAGTTATTATATAAAAAATATATTGCGCCCAATATAATAAGAAGAAAGATTATTAGGGAAAATGATTTTCTCGTTTTTCTTTTTTTTCTTCTATATTCAAAATTATCTCTCATTAATTACACCCCTATTTATTTCGAAATGATTTTTATGAAACAAAATTATATAATTTCATTTTTTTGAAATAATTTTAACCATAAAAATAAAGTTTTCATTCGAAATATCTCTTTCAATATTATATAATGTAAATGTAGAAAATTCAATACTCTTTGCCTAAATTATTGAAAAATGATATGAAGAATTTGTCACAAGTTGTAACATTTATGTCATAATTTAATTAAAAAACTTTAACTAGACATTCGTTAAAAATTTTGTTAAAATAAGACATACAATTTAGGAGGGACAAAATGAATAGGAAAAAATTTATAATTACATTTTTACTATTGTTTGTTTTTCTTTGTGGATATTTTTTTAATAGTACAGGAACTATGGCGCAAAGGGAAGATGAAAACAATCAAAACAATAATCAAGAAGATATAGATATGATTATTAACTACAATGAAGATGATATGGTAAATAAAAGAGATGGTGAGATGATTGCCAACATAGACGAACTAGTTTTAGTTATGGTAGAAGAAGAAAAGAATCTTACATACGATGTTTATCAAAAAACAAATTTAAGTGTAGAAGAGTTTAATAAAGTATTAGCAAAGACAGCACTTGCTGGACAAGGCGAAAGCTTTAAGGCACTTGAAGATGAGTTTGGAGTTAATGGCATATTTGCTATAGCTGTTTCAATCGCTGAAGCAGGATGGGATGGCAGACAAGCTAATAAGAACAATTTTTACGGTATGAGAGGAGCCAACGGCTACCTAAGCTTCAATACACCAAAGGATAATATTTTATACTTTGGAGAATTAATTACAAAAAGCGCATACAAGGGAAAGACATTAAAAACATTTGCAAAGATATATTGCCCACCACGTCACAAGAAGTGGCACTCAGACGTTGTTTGGATCATGGGTAAGTTAATGGAAGAAATTAAATAAGATTTAGAAGAAATTTATAAATATTAAATTAAATAGTAAAATGTAATAGATAAGCTTGCAATTAATTGCAGGCTTATTTTTATGTGTAATTATATTTTAATCATGAAACTATATTTAATTATAAAAAAATTATTTAAAAGTCATGAATCATTAGTAAGAAATATATATACGTTTTAAAAACTATAAATATATTAGTAATTTTTTAATGTATAATTATTATTGATAAATAAGTTTCATATGTGATATAATATCTAAAGAGGTGTGAGTATGAACGGAAAATATTTAATCAAAGCAGCATTTATAATTTTACTAGCATTTACAATAGTTAATGTAGTTTATAAACCGGTGCAAGAATACACTGTATATGCACTAGCTATAGTTGATATACTTTTAATCGTAGGTCTATGCACTAGCAAACCTGAGAGAAAGGAGAAAAAGACTGATGAAAAATAAATTATCACAGTTCTTAGTTGATGCAAAGGAATGTCTTGTAAAGACAGTTGACTTACTTAGCAAGGACTTTGACTATGTATCGATACTTGCTACTGATACTGACTCAACTAATTACATGGTATCAAAGAGCATAACACGTGTTGGCGAAGACATGGACAGCGAGAGAGGCTTTGTAGCACGTGTATATAACAATGATTACTACGGTGAAGTATCTTTTGATAAGCTTCAAAGCCCAGAAGAGCTCTCCAAGAAGATAAAAAAAGAAATTGAGGAAAATTATAAATTTTATAAAGAGAACAATTTTTCTATGAGAAAATATTCTCTAATCGATGAGGAAGAATTTGTAAAGGATTTTTCATCTGATTTAGAGATTTCTCTTGACGAGATGAGTGTTCAAGACAAGATAAATTATTTAACAGAAATTAAGGACAAGACGCTTAAAGAGTCTGATCTAGTTGTTTCTGCGAGAGCTATGTACATAGAAACTGAAGTGAGAAAGCTTTTTGTTTCTAAAAAGATGTGTTTAAATCAAGCATATACTTTTACTAGCGTTATGGCTGAGGCTGACGTTCAAAAGGACGACGACTTTAGATACGACTACAAGAGCGTAAGTAGATTAGGCGGCTTGGAAGTACTTAAGGAGCTTGATAATATTTATAAAGAAGTTGTTCGCAATGCGATTGAACTTCTTGGCTCAGAACTTGTTAAGCCTGGTTACTATGATTTAATAAGTGCACCAGACATCACAGGTTTACTTGCTCACGAGGCTTTTGGCCACGGAGTAGAGATGGATATGTTTGTTAAGGATAGAGCTTTGGCAAAGGACTATGTCAATAAAAGAGTGGCAAGCGATATAACTACGATGCATGACGGCGCCACAGCCATTGGCGAATGCTCAAGCTATAGCTTTGACGACGAAGGCACTTTGGCGTCTGATACTGTCATTATTGAAAATGGTATACTTAGAAGAGGTATGGCGGATAAGCTATCTGCAATGTCTTTAGGTGTTAAGCCAACTGGCAATGGCAAGAGAGAATCTTTCAGAAGAAAGGCTTATACAAGAATGACAAATACTTTCTTTGAAGGCGGCAAGGACAGCGTTGACGATATGATTAAGTCCATTGAATACGGATTTTTACTTGATGGCATGAACAATGGCATGGAAGACCCTAAGAACTGGGGAATTCAATGCACTGCAATGAAGGCGAGAGAGATAAAGGACGGTAAATTAACTGGAAAAGTATTTAGTCCAGCAACATTAACAGGTTATGTACCTGATGTGCTTGAGTCTATATCCATGGTTTCTGGAGAAATTGAAATGAATGGCTCGGGTTACTGCGGCAAAGGCTATAAGGAATGGGTCAGGACTTCAACTGGTGGCAGCTACTTAAAATTTAAGGGGAGATTAAGCTAATGGATAGAATTAAAAATATTATTGATATAATAAAAGAAAATAAAGAAATCTCTGATTTTAAGTTAATTAGAAAGAAAACATCTAGTAAGGAGCTTTTCTTAATAAGAGATGAGATAGATATGGACAGAAGCGTTGAGACTGATGACGTGAGTGTGACTATATATGCTGATACTGAAGAAGATGGCATAAAATTTAGAGGAGACTCTTCATTTAATACAGCTCCATCAGATAGTGATGAAGAAATTGCAAGAAAAGTAGCTCTTGCTTATGAAAGAGCAAAATTCATTAAGAATAAATATTTTCCTTTAGCTGAAGGAACTATATTGACAGATGAAAAAGATTATATAGATGAGCTTGAGACTATAAAAAAGGTGAAGGAGATAGTATACAAGGACTATGGAACAAAATCTAAGATAAACTCATGCGAAATCTTTGTTAATAATATAGAAGAAAATCTTGTGAACTCAAAGAGCTGCGACTGCAAGTCTAAAAAGAGCGAGATAATCGTTGAATCAATTGCTGATGCGTGCGGCGAAGCGGGCTCGATTGAGGTTTATAGAATGTTTACTTTTTCTAAGCTAAATGAAAAAGAATTTGAAGAAAATATTTATGAAGAGCTTAAAGAGGCAGAGGATAGAGCTATGTCTAAGCTAGCTGAGCCAATTGAATCAGTTGATGTAATCATCACTGGTCTAGATATTCCAGCCTTCTTTAACTTTTATGATTATCAAGCAAGCGGCTCAACTCATTATATGAAGCTAAATAAGTTAAAATTAAATGAAGAGGCTCATAAAGGAGCCAAGGGTGATCTTGTAAATATCACCTTAAAGCCTGAGATCGAGGGTTCCGTGCACAATAGCAAGTATGACAGCGATGGTGTTAAGCTAAAAGAAACACAAATATTTAAGGACGGCAAAATGATAAATTTATCTGCTGGACAAAGATTCGCGTCATACATGGGCATTGAGCCTACAGGTAATTTAGTAAATATCGAAGTAGCTCCTGGATCTATGTCAATCGATGAGATGAGAAAGACTAGACACCTTGAGATAAAGAGTTTCTCAAGTTTCCAAGCAGATGCTTCCATAGGTATATTTGGCGGTGAGTTTAGACTTGCCAAGTATTTTGACGGCAAAGAAACAAAAATCATTAACAACGGTGCTTTTTCAGCTAATATCATGGAAAAAGGCTTGAATATGTATTTTTCTAAAGAGATGATTCATATAGATAATTACTATGGACCAAAATATATTTTAATTAAGGATGTGAACATAGGATAATGTCATACAAAGAAGATTTTATACATTTAATGCTTAAATCAGATGTTTTAAAGTTTGGCGACTTTAAGACTAAGTCTGGAAGGATGAGTCCATATTTCATAAATACTGGATTTTTTAATAATTCTGAAGAGATAGCTAAGCTTGGCGACTTTTATGCCAAAGCTTATATGGACAATATTAAATTAGATAAGCCATTGCTATTCGGCCCAGCATATAAGGGCATACCGCTAGTGGTTTCTTGTGCTGTAAGTCTTTACAAAAACTATGGCCTTGAAATTGGCTACTCATTTAATAGAAAAGAAGCAAAGGATCACGGCGAAAAAGGAATTTTTGTTGGAGAGACTCCAAATGCTGATTCAGATGTAGTTATCATCGAAGATGTAATCACTGCAGGAACTGCTGTTAGAGAGTCCATCGATATACTTAAACACTATGATGCAAAGGTCAAGGCTCTAATCATCTCTGTTAATAGGATGGAGAGAGGTAGTGGCGATAAGTCAGCTATTCACGAGCTTGAAGATGATTACGGTGTTAAAGTTTATTCAATACTTGATATAAAATTTATCGCTGATTATTTAAGAAATAAAGAAATTGATGGTAAAGTATATATAGACGAAGAGATGTACGCAAAGATTATGAAGCATCTCGATACTTATAAGGAAAGATAATGCAAATAGAGAATAAAAATCTTGAGACGGCTATAAGTTTTGTAGTCTTAACGCTAACCATGTTTATAACAAGGTACTTAGGTATCTTTGCGATGCCATTCGTACTTGGAGCTTATCTAATGAATTCGATTGAGAATAAAGATTACAGCTCAATATATTTATACATGGCTTCGCTTGGCGTCTTGGCAATATTTTTAGAGCCAGCCTTTATATTTGAAAAGGCAATATTAGGTTTGCCATTCTTAATAATAGCTGTCACTTTAATCAAAATGAAAATGAGAGGCGACAAGCTGCTTTTAGCTATGACGCTTACTTTGGTGGTCTCAAGTATAGTTTATATAATTTTTTTAAGAGATATTTTCAATATAAATCTCATAGAAGTTTTTAATAAAAGTTTAGATAAGCAAATGGAGCTCGTTAAATCTTATGAGGGCGAACTTATTTTTGACAAGGACATGGTGAGTCTAGCGTATCAAGAGTTTAAAAAGTACTTAGCAAGCACTGTCTTTTTTCTAGCATTTATAGCCTCTTTCATAGCTTTAAAACTGCCTCATTATATAATAAGAAAAAGAGGCGATGTCAATATAACAGAGCCATTTATTGAAGCATTAAAATTTAAAAGATCAGCATTTTATTTAATGCTAACAATTCTTTTGATTTTTATGCTAACAGATTTAGGAATAAATGAGCTTATAATTGACAATATATCTTTAATGATATTTATGAGCTTAGCTGTACAAGGACTTTCTTTTGTGATGTTTACGTTAAAAATACGCTACAAAAAAACAGTCGCGGCAAATTTATATTTTGCCATATCCATATTTTTCTTAGGAATAATGTTTTTTATAAATATAATATTTGGCTTCATAGATGGTACTACAAGGATAAGGGGTGCATAAGATGTTTAAAAAAATCGAAGCATATGTAAAAGAAAATTTAATAGAAGTGATTTTTGAGTTTGCTTTAGTCATAATGCTTATGATATTAAATATCATCATAGGTTTTATTGCACTCGTAATCTTTGTTTCGCTACACATAAGATTCTTGCAAGATTTTGAAGACCAAACTACACTTATGCAAAAGAATTTTGAAAATATAGAGGAAACTATTGACTCGTTAACAAAACAAGCTGTATTTAAAATGCCATTTCCTATGGTTATCATTAATCAAGATGGTGAAATTAACTGGTATAACAGTAAATTTATCAAAATGCTTGAAATTGATGGCGAGCCTGAAGATAACATCCTTGACGCTATATCATCAATTAATCTAAATGAAATTTTAAGCGCAGGCGATGAGCCACTTAAAATTTTATATAGAGATAACTACTATCAAGTTTATGTTAATAAAGTTAAATCAAAAGACAGCAAAGACAGAGAAATGCTTCTTCTTTATTGGATTAACAGAACTGACCTTAAAGAAGCAAAGGACACTATTGACAAAGAAAAGATTGCGACTATACTATTATATATAGATAACCTTGATGAAGTTAAAAGCAGTGTTGAGGACAGTGCTAGAGCGACTATTACTGGTAATGTTGAGACTGAGATCATAAATTATTTTAATGCTTATGAAGCAACTGTTAGAAAATATGATGATGATAGGTATTTAATCATTGCAAATAATGAAAATCTTCAAAAGATTATACAAAAGAAATTTGATATTCTTGATAGGGTTCGTGATTTAAAAGTACAAAGTATAATACCACTGACTCTATCAATTTCAGCGACAACTGATGGAGAAACACCTCTTAAGCAATACGAAATTGCTAGAAACACTATGGATATAGCTTTAGGTAGAGGCGGTGACCAAGCAGTTCTTAGAAGAGGACACAATTACGAGTACTTTGGCGGAAAATCAAAAGCAGTTGAAAAAACTACTAAGGTTAAGGCAAGGGTAGTTGGAGGCGCGTTAAGATCACTTATTGATGACGCATCAAACGTAGTTATCATGCCTCACAAAAACGCTGATATGGACGCAATCGGCTCAGCTATCGGCGTAGTAAAGCTTGTTAGAATGAGAGGTAAGACTGCCTATATCGCACTTAACTCAGTTAATATGAGTATTAGAAATATCATGGCTAGACTTAAAGAAGAAAAAAGTCTTAATGGCGTTGTAAGGACTGAGGCTGAACTTAGCTCACTAATTGATGACAAGACTTTACTTATAGTTGTCGATCATCATAAAAAATCCATCTCTGAGGCACCAGACTTAGTTGATCAAATCAGAGACAGGGTAGTTATAGACCACCACAGAAGAAGCGGTGAATTTATTGAATCTACTGAACTTGTATTTTTAGAGCCTTATGCATCGAGTACAGCAGAGCTTGTAACAGAGCTATTCACATATATGACTGACAATGTTGTTTTGAGTAAGTTTGAGGCAGAGGCATTACTTGCGGGAATTACAGTTGATACAAAGAATTTTACTGTTCAAACTGGTGTAAGGACATTTGAGGCAGCATCAATGCTTAGAAGGTTTGGAGCTGATCCTGAAGTAGTTAAGAAATACTTTAAAGAAGATTACATGGTTATTAAGAATAGGGCTGACATAGTTAGACAGTCAGAAATATTTATGGATGATACAATTATCGGTATACTTGAAGACAAGGTTGATAATTCAATACTTATCGCGGCACAAGCAGCAGATGAGATGCTAAGCATCAATGGCATGAAGGCTTCCTTCGTTGCTGTTAAAATTTCAAATAACGAAACACATGTATCAGCTAGATCACTTGGCGAGATAAGCGTACAATTAATTATGGAAAAGCTTGGAGGCGGCGGCCACTTAAATCAAGCAGCTACTAGGATAGATTTATCAGTTGATTTGGCTGTTGAAGAATTAAAGAGAAAAATTAAAGAATATAAAGACGAAGAAAAAGAATCTAAGAAAGAAGAAGGTGTTAAATAATGAAAGTTATACTAATTGAAGACGTTAAAGGCCTTGGCAAAAAAGGCGAGATGGTTAATAGTAAGGACGGTTACGCAAGAAATTTCTTGTTTCCAAAAAAACTTGCTTTAGAAGCTACTGATGAAAACATAAAGCAATGGAAAGAAGAGCAAGCTGAACTAAAAGCTAAAATCGAAAAAGAAACTAAAGAAGCAAATGCGATCAAAGCAGATATAGAAAAGAAAGTTCTTAAGATGAAGGCTGAAGGCGGCGCTACTGGCAAATTATTTGGTGCAGTTACATCACAAGACATACAAAAGGCTTTGCTTGAAGAATTTGGTTTAGATATTGACAAAAGAAAGATAGAGATGAAGGAAAATATTAAACAAGCAGGTGTATATACTGTAGTTTTAAGACTTTATCCACAAATCACAGCTAATTTAAGAGTAAATATAAGTATATAGGGGAGTAATATGGAAGTTTTAAGAGAATTACCTAACAACTTAATAGTTGAGCAGGAAGTTTTAGCAAATGCAATGCAAAATAAAACTGCTGCTGTCAAAGCTATTGAAGGACTTTATGAAGCTGATTTTTATAACGAGCTTCATAGAAAGATTTTCAGTGCGATTAGGACTTTATTCTCTTTAAACAAGCCTATAGACCTATTGACAGTAACAGAAACACTTGAAAGAAATGAAAAAATTGATGCTGATACAATAACTTATATTGCAAATATTTATGCAAATAACGAAGGACTTAGCTCAAATCAAGATGCTTATATAGATATACTTAAGGAAAAGTCTGTACTTAGGAGTCTTGCAGAATTTTCTGACGAGATAAAAGCTTTATCGCTTGAAGATAAATCGCCAGCGAAGAATGTGCTTGAAAAGGCTGAAAAAGAACTTTTTGAAATTTCTCAAGGAGGTCTTAGAAACTCATTAACTGCTCTTGAAGATATTATGAGCGAAACAGTTCAAACTATAATGAAGAGGGTACAAAACAGAGGCGAGCTTAGCGGTGTAACCACAGGCTTTACTGATCTTAACTCACTTTTAGGCGGTTTTCAAAAATCAGACCTAGTTTTATTAGCGGCGAGACCATCCATGGGTAAGACTGCTCTTGCGGTTAACCTTGCAGTAAACGCAGCCAAGGCGGGCAAAAAAGTTGCCATGTTCTCTCTTGAAATGAGTAAGACACAAATCGGTCAAAGAATTTTAGCGGCATTCGCTCAAATGAACTTATCTAGCTTATTCAAGGGTGAGCTTGAGGGCACAGACCTTGTCAATCTGATTACTGCTTCAAATGAATTATCAAATTATAATCTTCATATAGATGATACAGCAGCCATTTCTTTAATAGAGCTTAAAGCAAAATTAAGAAGGCTTAAGATGGAAGAAGGCTTAGATTTAGTTGTTATTGACTACTTACAACTTATGACAACTGGCGAAAGAATTGAAAACAGAGTTCAAGAAATTTCACAAATATCAAGAGGCCTTAAAGCCATTGCTAAAGAGCTAGATGTACCAGTTTTAGCACTTTCACAGCTATCAAGAGCACTTGAACAAAGGCCAGATAAAAGACCAAAACTTTCGGACTTAAGAGAATCAGGAGCCATAGAACAAGATGCGGACATAGTTATGTTCTTATATAGAGACTATGTTTACAACAAAGAAACTGAAAATCCAAATTTAGCAGAAGTAATCGTTTCAAAGCACAGAAACGGTCCTATTGGCGTGGTTAACTTAATTTGGAAAGATGAATACACAAGGTTCTTTGACGTTTCAAAGAATGCGTATGAATAATAATAAATATAATATAAAGCCTTTAGAGCTTGAAGACGCATACAAGTTTAGTGGCTGGGAGAGAGGCAATTACTATCTTTTAAATGATTATGACTTCATTTATGAAGAGGATTGGGAAATAAAAGAGTGGCTTAAAACTAAGAAGGGCATATTTAAGCGCTATTTTGCAATTTATTATGACGATAAGGCTATTGCCTACATTGGACTGAAAGAGATAAATATTTTAAGAAAATCAGCTGAGTTATCTATAGTCATGGACGTACGCTATCAAAATCAAGGCCATGGCTATAAAATACTTGTAGAATTTTTAAATTTTGTCTTTACTGAACTAAAATTTAAAAGAATATGGCTCGATGTTAATGCGTTTAACGAGAGAGCCATACATTTATATAAAAAATTAGGTTTTACTAAGAAGGCATATTATCTAGATACATTTAATATTCAAGATATTGATAAAACTAGAGAGGAATACATAGAAAATGAAGAAGAGTTTATACAAAATGGCAGGGAGCTGCTTTCTTATGTATATACTTATGAGATAAAGAGAGGTGAGTTTTTTGAGCTTCACGCTAGAGAAAATTAATTCAAATTTATTAGACACATCAGTTAATAATATATTTATCAGTGAGTTTATGCCTCAAGCGGACGGAACCTTCGTTAAAGTTTATCTTTTAGCGCTAAGATTTGCACAAGACGATGACATAGAGGCGAGCAACGAGAAGATAGCCGAAGTTTTAAAAATTCCTGTTATAGATGTCGTATCAGCTTGGAGATTTTGGAAATCAGTTGGTATAGTTGATTTCGATGACGATGGTGATAGCTTGAGTTTTAGTGTCTTATTTAAAGATTTAAGAGCTCTTTATCTTAGCGGCTCATCACTTGATAAGAACAGCGCAAATAATTCTCTTAGTCAAAATACTTATGATGATGAGCTTGATATAGATGAAGGAGACTTAAGTAGCGACACTAAATTAATTATTGAAGTAAATAAGGACGACGGCGTAAAAAAGATGTTCCAAGACGTCGCCCACATAGTCAGAAGGCCCCTTAACACACAAGAGAAGATTAAGATCATCAAGTGGCTTCGTGACTACAATATTAGCTGCGAAATGATATCGCATGCTTATTCCTACGCTTATGATATACTTAAGAAGAAGTCACCAGCTTATGTTGAGACCATCATAATGAATTGGTACGATAAGGGTTTTACAAATCTTTCTCAAGTTATGAGTGATTTTAACGTGATGAATGATAGCCAAAGAAATTACAATAAACTTATGCAGTCACTAGCAATGCCATTTAAAAATGTATCTGATTTTGAAAAGAAAATCATAGACAAGTGGTATGACGATTTTAATTATGGCAATGATATAATTTTAAAAGCTGCTGAAAACTTTATATACACAGCAAAGCCTTCTATCGCATATCTTGATGCAATCTTAGAAGCTTGGCACAAAGAAGGCATAAAGACAGTTGAAGACGCTGAAAGAACGAATGAGCTTTATAGGTCCGATAGAAAAAATAATAATACTAAGAAGCCAAAGGCGAGAGTAAAGGACTTTGACGAGAGAGAGTACCCAGATGATTATCTAAGCGATACTTATGAAGGCAATTGGAGGAAGTAGCATGACTTTGTTAGATGATGTTTATAGACAAAAAGCGAATATTAAGAACATTAGGGAGAGGGAGAGAAGCGAGAGGATAGAAGCTATTTATAAAAAATATCCTGAGTTTTTAAGCCTTGAGAACGAAAAAAATTCTGTGCTTAATGATTTTGCGTCTATGAATTTTACAAATTATGAAGATATTAATAAAAAGATACTTAATATAGAAGCTAAAAAACAAAAACTTATAGAGACTTATGGTCTTAATGATGCTTTCAAAGTTCATTACGACTGCAACAAATGTGAAGATACAGGCATTTATCAATCAAAAAGATGTTCCTGCATTGACGATATGCTAAGAGAAAAAATGCTTGAGACGAATGAACTAAATACTGAGATGAGAGAAAAAAGTTTTGAAAATTTCGATGCCAATATATTTTCAGATGATGTAAGAGATGAAATGATTGAGATAAAAAAGAGTCTTGAGTCTTATGTGGATAATTTTAATAAAGAGCACAGATCCATATTTTTCTTTGGAGACGTTGGTACAGGCAAATCATTTATGGCGGTATCACTTGCAAAGAGACTTATAGAAAAGCTTATCAATGTTACATACGTGGGCTCTTATGAAATGTGCCAAACCATTAACGAAGCTATATTTAAGGCCGATGGCGACGCTGTAACGAAGAGAGATTTATTTTATAACACAGACTTTTTAATCATTGATGACCTTGGAACCGAGATAGATACACAGGTTAGCTCGAAATCTATACTTGATTTGATAAATTATAGACTAAGTAAAAATTTAAAGACGCTAATCACAAGCAATTTAAATGTTGACGCAATAAAAGAAAAGTATGGAGAGAGACTATCGTCAAGGATATTATCAAATTATTATATATATCGCTTTAAAGGACGCGATTTAAGATTAAGATAAGGAGTGATTTTATGCTAGATATAAAAAGAGTTAGAAAAAATCCAGAAGAAGTATTAGAAGCTTTAAAAAAGAGACACGGAAGTTTCCCAATTGAAGAACTTCTTGAAGAAGATAAGAAGAGAAGAGAGCTTTTAACCGTTGTTGAAACAATGAAGCAAAAGCAAAATGCCATTTCAAAAGAAGTACCTAAGCTTAAGAAGGCTGGCGAAGAAGTTAGCCAAATCTTTGAAGAGATGAAAGAGCTTTCAAACGAGATCAAGGAGTATGACCAAAAAGTTAAGGAAATAGATGACAAAATATCTGAGTACCTACTAAGCATACCAAACGTTCCTAATAAAGATGTTGTCTTTGGCAAGGATGATAGTGATAACGTTGAAGTAAAGAAGTATGGCACACCAACTGAGTTTGATTTCGAGCCAAAAGCTCACTGGGACTTAGGAACAGACCTTGATATACTTGATTTTGATAGAGCTGGTAAGATAGCTGGATCAAGATTCTCTATATTTAAAGGCGACGGAGCAAGACTTGAAAGAAGCTTAATTCAATTCATGCTTGATCTTCATACGCTTGAACAAGATTATACTGAGATGAGCACTCCATTCATGGTTAATAGAGCGTCCATGTTAGGTACAGGACAATTACCAAAGTTTGAAGATGATATGTTCTACTTGCCATCAAAGGACTTTTTCTTGGTGCCAACAGCAGAAGTACCTCTAACAAATATGCTTAGAGACGAAATTGTTGATGATAGCGAATTACCTATCAATATAACTGAGTACACACCATGCTTCAGACAAGAAGCGGGCGCAGCAGGTAGAGATAACAGGGGACTTATTCGTAACCATCAATTTGATAAAGTTGAACTTGTTAAGTTTGTTAAACCAGAAACAAGCTATGATGAATTACAAAAATTGTTATCAGATGCTGAGGCGGTTCTTCAAAAGCTTGAAATACCATACAGAGTTGTTCAATTATCAACAGGCGACTTAGGTTTTTCATCAGCAATGACTTATGACATAGAAGTTTGGATGCCAAGCTATGGTAGATACGTTGAAATATCAAGCTGTTCGAACTTTGAGGACTTCCAAGCAAGAAGAGCCAACATTAGATATAGAAACGAAGAAGGCAAATTAAACTTCGTTCACACACTTAATGGTTCAGGCCTTGCAGTTGGTAGAACATTTGCAGCACTTGTAGAAAATTATCAAAATAAAGATGGCTCAATCACTATACCAAAAGCTTTACAAAAATATTTTGGCAAGGACCGCATCGTAAAAAAAGAAAAATAAATCAAAAAATTAATTTAAATAAAAATATTAGAGCTATGCATATCAATTGATGCGCATAGCTCTTTTTATAATTATATTTTATTCTTCATTCACATAAGCCTTTACTATTTCACCTATATAAACATAGTGAAAATCACGCTCTGGGTAGTTTTTCTTAAGTATGGATTGATCGATGAAGCCTTCCTCGTGCAAAACGCCCTTATAAACTTTTCTGCATACCAAAACCATTTTAGCTTCTTTAAAATAAACGCTTTTATCGCTAAAAACAGGTGTTAGAGACGTTCTAGCAAGTTTATCTTCATTGCGGCCACTATGAGTACCAAGATATAATAAATCAGTTTTATAATAAGGATCAAAAAAACTTAGTGTGTAGTAATCATTCTTGTCAACAAATTCCCTCGTATATCTTTGCGGTCTTAAGTAAATAACTGACGTTGGCATATCGCCGTTCCAAATTGCACCCAAGTGACCCCACTGAGCAGTCATTGTGTTAAACGCCTTCTCATTACCGGCACTCACGAGCATCCATTCCTTGCCAATCAGCGTCATCGGATTAAAATTTAATTCTTTAATATCAATAGCTTTTAAGCTCATACCATCACCCCTTAGATAAATTATATCACAAAGAGCATAAATTTATTACTTAAAATTTACCTTGCGAGTCTAGAAAAATATGTCTCTTTGTGATATAATAGTTTTTGGTGAGTATATGAATTTTTTAATCAAAATATTTTTAGTGTTTTTCAAGATAGGCCTCTTTAGTTTCGGCGGAGGCTATGCTATGATGCCACTTTTTGAAAAAGAAATCATAAATGGTCTTCACTGGATAAGCTACTCAGATTTTATAGATATAGTTGCCATCGCACAAACAACACCTGGCCCATTCGCAGTTAACTCAGCAACCTTCATCGGCAATAAATTAGCAGGTTTTTTAGGAAGCGTTGTTGCGACACTTGGAGTGACACTACCAAGCTTTATTATAATGAGTATAATATTTTTAACAATAAATAAATTTAGAGAATCAAATGCTGTAAAAGTCTCAATCAGAGGCATAAGACCAGTTGTTTTAGCACTTGTATTAGCAGCTGTTGTAACCATTGGCAAGGGAGCGATAATTGATTACAAATCAGTAATTATAGCGATAATTGCCTTCATACTAGTTAGAGTGAAAAAACTAAACCCAATACTTATCATGGCTATAGGTTTTGTGGTCGGCATATTTATTTATAGGTGATCAGATGAAGATACTTAATTTATTTATAACATTTTTTAAAATAGGTGCCTTCACCTTAGGAGGCGGCTTTCCCATGCTACCAATTATCGAGCGTGAGATAGTTACTAAGAAAAAATTAATGACAGACGAAGAGTACATAGACTCGATAAGCCTTGCGCAAACAGCACCAGGGCCTATCGCAGCAAACATTTCCATACTAGTTGGCTACAGAATATATGGCTTTTTAGGCGCACTCGCTGCATTTTTAGGCGCAGTTTTGCCAAGCTTTATCATAATACTAGTTATATCGCACTTTTTTATGGGCGTTCAAGATAATACTTATGTGCAAGCGGCCTTCAAAGGCGTTAGACCAGTCGTATGTGCATTAGTGTTTGCAGCACTTGTAGGCTTAGTTGAAAAAGCACATTTAAATAAATTTGAATACGCAATAAGCGCTTTAGCTTTTTTAATAGTAGTATTTTTAGATGTCAATCCCATCTTCGTAATTATTGGCGGAGTGGTGATTGCGCTTAGCAAGGATAAATTTATCAAGAATAAATAGGAGGTTATTATGGATTTATTTGAAGAATTAAAAGTTGAAGTAAAAGAAAAACATCCATCGATTGTTTTTCCAGAAGGTGAAGATGAAAGAGTTTTAAAGGCTGCTTTCAGATTAAAAGAAGAAAATATTTTAGAACCAATAGTTCTAGGCAAGAGAAGTGAGGTAGAGGGGGCTGCTAAAGCTATAGGCAAAGACCTAGCTAATATCAATTTCATCGACCCAGCTGAAGCTAAAGACATAGACGAGATGGCTCAAACATTTTTTGAAAGAAGAAAGGGTAAGATTACTTTAGAAGACGCTAAAGCACTACTTCTAAAGGACGTTAACTATTTCGGAACTATCTTAGTATATATGAAAAAGGCAGATGGCCTTGTATCAGGCGCTGCGCACGCAACAAGCGATACAGTTAGACCTGCACTTCAAATCATTAAGATGAAGGAAGGCTACAAAAAAACTTCAGGCGTATTCGTAATGGTTAAAGGCGCTGAAAGATACATCTTCGCTGACTGCGCTATCAACATAGCACCTGACTCAAACGATATCGCAGAAACAGCAATTCTTTCAAACATGACAGCAAAGAGCTTTGGCGTTGATCCAAAGATCGCTCTACTAAGCTTCTCAACAAAGGGCAGCGCTAAGTCAGATGAAACAGAAAAAGTTATAAATGCACTTGAAATCGTTAAAGAAAGAGATGCATCCATAGCAGTTGATGGTGAGCTTCAATTTGACTCAGCTTTTGTACCAACAGTTGCTGAAAAGAAGGCAAAAGGTTCAGCTATCGCAGGTCATGCTAATGTATTTATATTCCCATCACTAGAAGCAGGTAACATCGGTTACAAGATTGCTCAAAGACTTGGCGGATACGATGCTATAGGACCTATACTTCAAGGATTAAACAGCCCAGTTAACGATTTATCAAGAGGCTGTAATTCAGACGACGTTTACAAACTAGCTCTAATCACAGCAAAACAAGCTTTATAATGATACTCGTAATGGCAGTCGACGCCAAATGGGCGATTGGCTACAAAGGGGACATGCTTACAAGGATACCCGAGGACCTAAAGCGCTTTAAAGAGATGACCATGGGCGGAGTCTTAGTCATGGGGAGAAAAACTTTTGATGCGACAGGCGCACTTCCTGGCAGAGAAACTATCATCGTCTCGCGCTCACTTAAAGATGTGGATAGTGCTCACATTGCCCATGACCTTGATGAGTTAAAAAAGATGATAAAAGAAAAATTTTCTGACAAGAAAATATTTTTAGTTGGCGGAGCAAGTCTCATCGATTAGCTCATAGACGAGGTGGATGAGGCAGAAATAACTTTTATCAAAAAAGATTTTGAGCCTTATGATATTGTGATGAGAAATTTGGATAAGGACGAAGCATTTGAATTAAGTGAGATTAGTGAAGAACATGATTATGATGGAATGAAGTTTGAGTATCGAAAGTATATTAGAAAGAAATAAAATTATCAATATAAACCCTCTTTACTAAATAAGTAGAGAGGGTTTTATTTTGCATATAGATTATTTCGAAGTGTATATTATTTAAAATAATTTATTAAAATGTCACTTCTTATTTTGAATTATATAAAAAACTCTCAAGTATTACACTTAAGAGTTTTGATGGGGAATCTTAATTATCTACGATAAGTAAGATTATATATGTTCATATCTTCATCGTAAAAAAAGTCATAAGAAAGTATTGGTTTAGTAGCATCACCCAAATACTTAATTAGTATCTCTATAGCTTTACCTTGCATACTTTTATCAGCAAAAACATCTTTTGCTTCTTTTTCTGCAATATTAATCTGAGGCTCTGAGTAATTGCTATTTAATGAATCGATATCATTAAGAATCATATCATATAGATTTTTAATGTCTTCTTCTTTTGCACCTACCTTATCAAAGTATGCTTTAAATGCTTCGTAGTCTTTAGACTTGACTGTGCCAATGACCTCAAGCGATTTATCTATAAATGCCTTGTATTTTTCTTTTAGCTCATCTTGATTTTCTTCAAAGTCTGCTGTACTTAGCTGGAAACTTATAAGCTGATTAGCAATATTTCTTGCAAGATTAAAATATATCTTTTTCTTTTCGCCTTGGCATAGTGCTTGGTAGATGTAAGCCTTGCTACCATCTCCATCTTGACCTGACTCCATTGATACCTTTTCAATCTTTACAATATCGCCAGAGATTTCTAGTGGCTTTAGCGCCTCTATAATCAGATTTGGATCTTTATCTACCGCAGTTTTTGCACTGCCGGCTAGGCTTGACTTTATCTTGTCAATATCCTTAGAACAAAGTAGTTTAACATTTTTTTCTATCCACTCTTTATCATTATCAGTCATTTCAACTTGCCATACAGTATCTTTGACTAGACTATTGTCATTTGCCGCATCATTTATGCTTTCTTCAGATGTTTCCTTTTTTTCGGTACTTGAGCTAGCTTCTTTTTTATCTTCACTCGCTATCTTTGTTTCACTATTTGTTTTAGCTTTGTCGTTAGGCTTATCACTTGAGCAGGATGCGCAGATAAGCATCATAATAGTTAAGCCCATACATAAGAAAATTTTTTTCATAGATTTACACCCCCTATGATTGATTAATTATACATATATATTGTAAAGAAAAAGGCTAAAATATATTAATTAAGTGTAAAATTCATATATATATTTTTTATCTGCTCCTTATGGGGCAGATTTTTTATGTTTTAAGCCTTATTTATGATATAATTAATAAAAAGGAGGTCATCTTATGAAAATCAATCTCATGTCTTTAGCTTTTAAGACTAAGGACCTTGAACATAACAAAAACATTATTATAAAATCTATGCGCGAATATGCTCAAAAGGCGGATCTACTTGTTTTTGGTGAGTCTTTTTTACATGGTTTTGAGGCTCTGTCTTGGGATTATGAAAAGGACAAGACAATTGCCATAGATATAAATGATGATATTATTAATGAAATAAAAATTGCTGCGAGAGAAAATTCTATAGCTGTTAGCTTTGGCATGATTGAAAAATCTGATGACGCTATTTATTCATCGATGATCACCATTGGCAAAACTGGCGAGATAATGGACGTTTTTAGACGCGTATCTGATGGTTGGAAAGAGCCAATTGCGGGACCTCAATACAAGGAAGGCGATGGTTTTCACGCTTTTGATTTTGATGATAAAAAAATTCTAGTCGGCATCTGCGGTGATTTTTGGCACGATGAACTTATTCAAAAAGCGGCTGATATTGAAAAGGATTTAGTTCTTTGGCCTGTTTATACTGATTTCGAGCCGCGTGTTTGGAACGAAGAAGAAAAGTTTGAGTATGCAGTGCAAGCGGATAAATTAAAATCGCCTGTACTATATGTAAATTCTGTGTGCTACGATTTTGATGAGCCATATATATCTAAGGGCGGCGCTTGTTATTTTGATGGTGGCAAAATCATTAAAGAAGTGCCATCGGGCGCTGAAGCCGTACTTGACGTTGAAATTAATTAAGGAGGAAAATTATGAGAAGAGCAGATAGAGAAGTTACGGATATAAATGAAATACTTAGAATAATGAAAGACTGTGACGATGTAGTTCTTGCCTTTAACGATGAGAGCTCGCCATATATTTTAGCTGTTAATTTTGGCGTGAGCGAAGTCCAAGGCGAAATCACTTTATACATTCACGGAGCAAGAGAAGGAAAAAAGTATGATTATCTAAAAGATGGCGCTGCTGTGAGCTTTCAAATGAGTGCAAATCACAAGCTTATCATGGACAAAGAGCGCGGCTACTGCACTATGAATTACGAATCAATTATAGGCAAGGGCGAGGTTTATGAAATTAATGATTATGACGAAAAAGAGGAGGCGCTTGAAATTTTAGTGCAAAAGTATCATATTCCGAGCGAAAAATTTGTTTATGCAAGAGCTGCTATACCTAGAACGCGTGTTTTTAAAATTTGCGTGAAAGAATTAACTTGTAAGGCAAAGGCATAAAATTATGATTTATAAAGATGTACTTTTTGAGCTAAAAGAAAATTCTGATTCAAAGTACAAGGATTTTATAGCTAAGCTCGTTCCAAATATTAATAAAGACACTATCATCGGTGTGCGCATGGGAGCTTTAAGGCGTCTTTCTAAAAAAATCAAAAAAACTTGCAGTATTGAAATTTTTAACGAGGCAAAATTTTATTATAGAGAGGAAAAACTTTTATACGCGCTTTGCATATTTAAGATGAGTAGAAGCTTTGATGAAGCTATGGACGCGCTTGATAAGTTTCTTCTATATATCGATAATTGGGAAGTCTCTGATTTAATCGCAGGTGAAATAATTATTGATGAAGCGCATCGTGAAGAGATTTTTCAAAAGGTGCTAAGCTATGTGCATAGTGAAGATGAATACAGCATTCGTCTTGGCCTAGTCATTATGAATAAAAAGTTTAATGACGAGGCTCACATAGAAAAAATTTTAGATGCGATAAATATAATTAAGATTAATACTTATTATATAAATATGGCGGCGGCGTGGCTGCTTTGTGAGCTTTATTTTAAAAATAAGGATAAGATAAATAAATATTTATCTAGTGCAAGTCTTAATGAAGATATAAAAAAGATGACTCGGCAAAAAATTCGTGAGTCACTTAAAAAATAGCATAAAACATATAAAAGAAGCCAGAGAATAAACTCTGGCTTTTAAAATTTATTTTTTAACTTGTGCGATAATCTTAACGACATCATCAAGGCTAGCGCCCTTATTGATTGTAAACTTACCTGATTTTAATTTTGTATCAAGTTTTAGCTCAACGCATTTATTGATGAAATCTTTTGCACTAGATACTATGCCTTGTTGCTCAAGTATCTTACCTATCTCGCCTGGCAATGACTTAGCAGGTATATTAACTTCAACTGTTCCTGTTTGAACTGGCTTTTCTTCTGCCTTTTCAGCAGGTTTTTCCTCTGGCTTTTCTTCATTATCTTTTGCATCGCCTGCTGTTTCAACAGGAGCTTCTTCATCAGCTGGTTTTTTCTCTCCAGCTGTTTCTGCAGGAGCTTCACTATCTGCACCTTCTTTAACTTTTTCCCCGTTGTCTTCGTTAGTAGCTTCGTTATCTTGGTCGCCGTCTATATTTTCAACCACTTTATTATCTTCGTTATTATTCTCAATGTTTTTAGTTAGAGTTGAGTTAGCACCGTTGTTAACAAACAAGATGTCAAGTCTCCAACTGATTATGCATACAACAGCTATGATTACTATGAGCATGATTATGTAATCAATCGAGTTATACAAAAAGTCTTTAAATTTTTCCCAAAAATTCATTATTACACCTCTTATTATTAAACTTTCTTTTTTTTATACTTTGTATTATAATTATATCATATATTATAGAAAAATAAAAGGTGAAAATGATGAAAGAGATAAAAATTAATGAAAATGATAATGATCAAAGACTTGATCGCTTCTTAGTGAAATTTTTTCCAAATGCGACAAAGTCCTTTCTCATGAAAATGCTTAGAAAGAAAAATATAGTTTTAAACGGCAAAAAAGCGAGCGGTGACGAGAGGATTTTAACTGGCGACGTGATAAAAGTATTTTTCTCAGACGAAACTTTTGAAAAATTTAGCGAAGCGCCAAAAAAGTTTAACCCAAATATCATTGATTTGAATATAGTTTATGAGGACGAAAACATTGCCATCATTGATAAGGATGAAGGCGTCTTAAGTCACGCTACTAAGGAAGGCTTTGAGAAAAATGTTGTCGATAGCTTTATAAAGTATCTTATAGACAAGAAAGAATTCTCTCCACGTAATGAAAATACTTTTAGGCCAGCCCTTGCCAATAGGCTTGATAGGAACACTAAGGGTCTTTTGATTGGCTGCAAAAATTATGAAGCTCTTAAAGAGATGACTAGACTTATTAAAGATAGAAAGATAAATAAATATTACAAAACTATTGTCAAAGGGAATTTTGATGTTGATGAAACTTTTGAAGTGAATTACGAAAAGAACGAAAAGAAAAATATGATGAAGCTATCTGATGACGGTTCTGAGATGATAACTCATTTTAAGTCCATTTACATGAAAAATAATTTTACTGAGCTCGAGGTGCTTTTATTAACTGGAAAGACTCATCAAATACGTTTTCACCTAAAAACTTTAAAGCATCCAATCGTTGGCGATAGAAAGTACGGAGATGTCGCTATTAACGCAAGACTTGCAAATATAATAAATAATCAGCTTTTATACTCATATAAAATTTCTTTTCCAGAGCTAGATGGATTTTTTAATTATTTATCCAATAAAGAATTTTATGCACATAATTGGGCTACTTACGATAAAGTCAAGGAGGTTTTGCTCAAGTGATATCCGTATATAAAATAAAGAAAGACGCTGCGAACCTCTTTAGCGCCATGCAAATGGATGAGGGTGGCAAAATATTAATTATAACAAAAAACACTGAGTACAAAGACTTTATCGTTCAAGAGGGTTTGAAAAAACTTGGAATGCTTTTAAACACAAGCGTTTTAAGCATGGATGAATTTTATTTAAGATATGCAAAGGGAAGCTACAAATTTTTATCTGATTTAAGCATGCGCCTTATAATTAAAAAAATTATTGAGATGAATAAAGATGAGATGGAATTTTTATCTTATCCGTCGTATATGGATTTAATTTTCGAAGCGATTAAGGACGCGAGCAAAAAAGATATTGATTTACTCGTGCATGGCGGCGAATACAAGAAAATTTACGAAGACTACGAGTCTTTAATCAAGGAGGGTGGTTATCTTGGCATGAACGATACTGCTGAGCTTGACCCTTTAAAGATAAAAAATGCAGACGCTATATACTTTATTGGCTTTAATGAAATAAATAAAAAGCTAAGTTATTTGATTGATATGGCGAAGAGTCTTGATAAAAAAACTAAAATTTTCATTGAAGAAGACTTTGCTTCAGATGATCTAATGGCTTATTTAAAAGAAAATGCTGATGAAGTTCATCTTGATGAGGACAATAGTGGCCATTTTGAAAAATTAGCAAAAAAATTATTTAATGAAGAAATTATTTATACAGATGGAATAAATTTTGTGCGTGCAGATTCAGTTGAGGCTGAGCTTGACTACGCTTTGACCGATATAAAAGAAAAAGTTTTAAAAGAAGGCTACGCTTATGGCGACGCACTCATCTATCTTATGGATAAATCAGAAGAAATATCTCTTACTGAAATGCTTAATTCTTATGATATACCCATAAATAAAAACAGCGTTTTTAATCTTAAAGATATAGTTTGGCAAGAAAAACTTTATGCTGATATATTGGCAAATGAGTTTGAGACAAACGGTGTAACTCTTTTAGAAATGATAAATAAATACACAGCTGATGAGATGCTTTTAGATAAATTTGAAAAAATAATTGCTGCAATCGAAGAGATTTATGGCAAGGCCATTAGCAAAGAAACTTGGATAGATTTATTAAAAATAGCTTTTAAATATGAAGTCTATAGAGAAAAAGACAGAGTGCCTTTTGGCGTATCCATATACACAGCGGATTTTGACACGCTTAGGCATTATAAACTAATCTACATAGTCGGAGCAAATATGGACAATTTTCCAAAGAGCATGAGCGAAAACTTTTTGCTTGACAATATTTATAATGAGATTGGTTACGATAAAAGCGAGTACATGTCAAGGCTGTCGAAGAATTTGATGAAAAAACTGATTAAGGCGACTGATGAAAAGCTCACTATATCGTATTCAGCGAAGACTTTATCTGATTCAGATCAAGGCGCTTCGTCTTTATTTAATGAGTTTTATATATTTGATGAAGAGAATAAAATTAATAAATGGATTGCACTTGATAGTCTTAATGCGATTGAAAAAAGCACTTCGCTTGCTACAAATCCTGAGCAAAAGAAATATATAGAAGCTTATAAAGGATTAAGCAAAACTAAATATCCTGATTACGACGAGATAAATAAGCTTAGAAATGAGGGCGAAGCATCAAAATACAACGGAAAGTTTGAAAATTATTCTACCATGGCAAAGGTTGATGAATTTTTGAATAATGGTTTTAGCGTTTCTTTCTTAGGTGCTTATGACACTTGTCCGTACTCTGCTCTTTTAGGCTACATCTACGGTATAGAGCCAGCTGAGGCCGACATGAAGGCAAGAAACATAGGTACTTACATGCATAAAGTTTTAGAAATTTATTATAGTAATTTTATTGGTAAAAAAGTTATATACGATGAGGCTCTGCTTGAAAAAACTATGGAATTAATCAAAAAGACTAACGAATATGCTGATGTTTATGGTTTTGAGCTTGAAAATATTGAAATTTATATAAAAGATTTTATTATTTATGATGAAGAAAGAATGAAGAAATCAAACTATGTCGTTAAAGAGCTTGAGAAAAAAATAAAAATTTATGTCGATGGATATGAAATTAGAGGAAAGATAGATAGGGTCGACGAGGATACTTTATCTGGAAAACTTTTATTAATCGATTATAAAAAAAGCTCTAGCACAAAGACACATGATTCGCAACTTATCTCTTATTCCTTATATTACAAGCCAAGTGGCGTAGATATAGATGCAGCCTTTATAGGCATATCCAAATTTGATGATCAAATAGAAACTATGGCGCCAATACAAGATGACGCTGAAGAAATTATTAGTGAGATAATATCAGGCGTGAAGAGCTATAATTTCCCTATAATCAAGAGCGGAAAGAAAAGTGATTGTCCTGCGTTTTGTGAGTTTAAAAATATTTGTAAGAGGGGGAGAGAGTGATGAAATTAAATGAAAAGCAAGCTTTGGCTGCTAATACCATAGATAAAAACGTTTTACTCGATGCCTCTGCAGGTACTGGAAAAACTACTGTACTTGTCAATAGATATGTAAACATCTTAGACAAGGGGAATTTTGACGGAATAAAAAATGAGGATGTACTTTCTTCGGTAGTGGCTATAACATTTACAAAGAAGGCAAGTAACGAGCTTAAAGAAAGAATCTCAAAACTTATTTATGAAAAAGCAAAAACAGATGAAAGATTTAAAGCTTATTATAATAATATGCCTTTCGCAAGCATTTCGACCGTGCATCAATTTGCACTAAAGATGCTTAAATCACTGCCTTTGCTTGCAAAGATCGATCCGCGCGTCAAGGTAGCCGAAGAGGATGAGGCAAAATTATTACTTGATAGAGCGATAAGAGAAGCACTTGAAGAAAAAAATTATGATGATTTTTTTAAGGCGCTTGGAAAAAATTATGACGATGATTTTGTCTCTAGTCTTAATGCAATTGCAAATAAAACTATGGGCATGGGTATAGCTAAATTATGCGATAACACTAAAACTTTTCTTAAAGAAATAAACAATGAAGAGAAGATAAATGAAGCCATTAATACCATGCTCAAGACTATCGATGAAGTGAAGAGTTCTTTAACACAGAGAGCTACTTTATTTAAAATGATTAATAAGCACGAAGACGCCTTAAATAATTTAAAAAATAATGGCGTAAGTGATAGCGATATTAATCTTATAAAGATTTTTGCTTATGAAATAGGACAAAATAAAAATAAGCAAGATGAATACGACAGTATCACAAATAGTGCAATTTATATACTCAGCGCACTTGAGATATCTAAGCTAGACTATTATGATGAATTTTTTAATTTGCTTGAGTCTATTCACGAAAAATATAAAAGCATTAAAAAAGAAGAAGCGGTTCTTGATTTTAATGACCTAGAGATATTATTTAGAGATTTATTAAAGCAAAAAGAGCTACGCGAATTTATCAAATCAAAAATTAGCTACATCATGGTTGATGAATTTCAAGATACATCGCCTATACAAAAAGAAATTTATTATTTATTAAATGATATACTTGGCAAAAACAGGCTTTTCGTCGTTGGTGATTTTAAGCAGTCTATATATGCATTTAGAGGTGCCGACGTGAGTCTATATAACTCAGTTAGAGAAGATTTTGAGAAAGATGATGAAAACTCCACTT
The DNA here is from genome assembly GCF_057222035.1 of Fenollaria sp. NCBI lineage: Bacteria > Bacillati > Bacillota > Clostridia > Eubacteriales > Fenollaria > Fenollaria sp. The sequence continues at coordinate 108,747 of NZ_JBXXYC010000002.1, forward strand.
GTATATTGATGAACGATAATTATAGGACTGGTAAAGAAATTATTTCAAGTGTAAATAAGCTATTTAATGCTAAAATGCCAGGCTATGTAGATCTTGAAGCAAAGGGAGATATTGTAAATAGTGAAGTTAAAATAATTAATTATATAAAGGACAGAGAAAGGGACGATGAGGCGCGAGCTATAGCAAATGAAATTATTGATTTGCACGAGAAGGGAGAGGCTTTTAAGGATATAGTTATACTAGTTCGTAACAATAACAGCTCAGAAGCCATAGAAAAGATGCTAAAGTCTGTGAATATCCCTGTTTATAACAATGCGAGCATATCGTTTAACTCAAGAGATGAGATTGAAGATATATATAATTTTATTCATTATTTAAGATATGAAGATGAACTTTCATTGATTGCGCTTTTAAGAAGCAGCGTCTACGCACTTGATGATGACGAGATTTTCACGATTAAAGATAGAGATGAGTTTAAAAATTATAAAGAAGAACTAAATTTATATATATCGATGAAAGATGATGAAAGACTTGATGAAGTCATTAAGACTTTTATCAAAAATACTAATTACACCGAAAAAATTTTGTATAGAAATAGAGCTCCACAAGCTTATGCCAATATCCGCAGTTTTATAAATAAAATTTCTACTTATTATGACAGCGGTATTACAAATTTTGAAAATATTGCCGATGCTCTGCTTGCATCAAGAAATAGAAGTGCATCAGAGGCATCATATATCAGTGAAAATGATGATTTAGTAAGAATAATGACCATTCACAAGGCAAAGGGTCTTGAAGCAAAAGTAGTTATATGCGCAAAAACAAATTTTAGAAAGAATTTTGACAACGGTTTTGTAAAACTATCTGGAGACAAAATATTTTTAAGATTCAAAGACCTTTATCCAAATTTTAAATCTTCTCAAGAAGAAGATAATCTTCTTGATGAAGAAGAAAAGAAAAGAAATCTTTATGTTATGTTAACAAGAGCTAAAGAAAAGCTAATTATATTCAAATCTAAGGGCAGTGCTGGATTTACGCTGCTTCTTGAGGGCATGGATGGCAAATATGAAAACGCAAATCTTGAAGAGAGGACTCTTGAAGCAAAAAAATTAGATATAGAAGAGTCAATGGATGATCTCATTACTAAAGAAAAGCTTCAGTGGCAAAGCTTATATGCGCCTCTACCATCGAGGGCTGCCTACGCTTATGATTTTAATGCCAACAGCTTTAAGGTGTATGATGACGAGAGAGATATTTTAGAAGAGGGTAGCGATAAAAAATCTCTTGGATCTGCCGCTCACAGATTTTGTGAGGCTTATGAGGGAGAAAACTTTGATGAGATTTTAAATGAATCAGCCGAAAGCTATAAACTTAGTGAAAAAGAAAAAGAACTACTAAATATATGCGCAAAAAATTATGAAAAGTTTTACAAAACAGTTACAAATGCAAAAACATATAAGGAATTCGAGTATTATTACATTAAAGATGATATAATATACACAGGAGTTATTGATAGATTAGATGAATACGAAGATCATGTAGAAATAATTGACTACAAGGTCACTAGCCTTGATGAAGATACTGTGAAAAATATTTACAAAACGCAGATGAAAATGTATGTGGATGCTGTAAAAAATATTTTCAAAAAAGAGGCGAAAGCAAAAATATTTATTCTATCAAGAGATAAATTAATCGATATGGAGTAGATTATATGAGTTACAGAGTACTTTTAGTCGAAGATGAAGCGGCTATACGCAAATTTGTTAAGATAAACTTAGTTAAGGAGGGCTACATCGTTAGCGATTTTCCAAGTGCAGAAGAGGCTCTCGAAGCGTGCAAAGAGGAAAGTTTCGATATAGCGGTTCTTGATATAATGCTTGAAAAGATGGATGGAGTCACACTTCTTAGGATACTTAGAGAAGTTTATCCAAACATGGCAATAATTATGCTAACTGCAAAGAGCGAAGACATTGACAAGATAAATGCTTTTGAATCAGGCGCTGATGATTATTTATCAAAGCCATTCAATCCAAAAGAGCTTATATTAAGAATTAAATCCATCAGCAGAAGATTAATTGCTGATAAAAAAGAAGAAAAAGAAATTGTTCTAGGCAAGTTTAGGATAGATTTGAACTTAAAAGATTTTTATCTTGATGATGAGCTTATCGAGCTAACACCAACTGAGTTTGGCATAATCAAATATTTAATCGAAAATGCTAATAAGCTTGTAAAGAGAAAAGAAATTGTCAAAACAGTTTGGGGCTATGATTATCTAATGGATACAAAACTAGTTGATGTCAATATATCAAGGCTTAGAAAGAAGATAGAGAAGGATCCATCAAATCCTGAGCATCTAAAAACTATTTGGGGAGAGGGATTTACTTTTGAATACAAAGAATAGCTTAAAGAAGAGCTTGATGCAAAATTTCATCTTGCTTGTATTTATCTCGCTTGTGCTTATAAATATTTTCTCGTCTTACATGTTCAAGAGATTTTATTATAATCAAACTATTAAAAATGCTAAGGATACCTTGAATATGTATGTTGATTACGATAGAAAATTTTATGGTTTTACAAGCAATGATAAAATAAAGGAAGCAATTAATCAGCATCCAAACCTCTTCTACAACAATATTGATCAAAGGCTCGAAATTTTGGACACGGATGGCACAGTGTTATTTGATTCGGAAGGATATAAATACACTACGGTTCCTGAGATTGAAACGCTTATTAAGAATGGCAGCGCGACTTGGATAGGACGTGACCAGGCATCTGGAGATAGAGTTTTAACAGTTAGTACAGCGGTTAAACATAAGGATGAGCCTATATATTATTTAAGATTATTTTTTGGCTTAGGGCAAGTTGATGAGTTTACTAGTAAACTATCTATCATCATAGCGGCAATAAGCCTTTTAGTTTTGCTCGTTTGTATTTTTATTTCAAATTTTATAAGTGATTCAATTGTAAATCCAATAAAATATTTAACAAGGATAGCCATGCGCATGTCGAAGGGCAATTATAAAGAAAAATCAAAGCTTGAGTTAAAAAATGAGATAGGCGCCTTATCGAACGCGATGAATACGCTATCTGACGAGATAATCAAGCATGATGAGTTAAAGAATGAATTCATCGCCAATATTTCGCATGAGTTAAGAACGCCTCTTACCTCGTTAACTGGCTGGGCATATACACTTAAAGATGGCGGCCTTGATCAAGAGACGACAGAGCTTGCTCATGATATATTAATTAGCGAGAGCGAAAGACTTAGCTCACTTTTAGAGGAACTTCTTGATTTTTCAAGACTTATCTCAGGAAAAATTTCTCTTAACAAAGATTATTTCGATTTAAAAATATGTGTTGAAAATATCACTAAGCAAGTATTTCCAAAGCTTGAGAAGAATAAAGAGACAATCGAGCTTAATGTTTCACCAGCTTCATATATTTATTATGGCGATGAGAACAGAATTAAGCAGGTCATGATAAATTTACTTGATAACGCTGTTAAATTTAATAAAGAGCGTGGTCTTATCACGGTTAATCTTTATCAAGATAAGGATAATTTTTTCATCGATGTTATTGACCAAGGCGTTGGTATTGATGATGATGAAATTAAATACATTTTCGAAAAATTTTATGCGGGCAAAAAATCTAAATCGCACACAGGTATTGGTCTTGCCATAGTTAAGGAGATAGTCACGCTTCACAAAGGAAGCGTTGAAATTGAGTCGAAGCCGGGCGAAGGTACTAAATTTACGGTAAGATTAGCTAAGGAGCTTAAAGATGAAAAAAATTCTTAGTTTTATCTCACTTATCATAATCATAATGACATTAGCTTCGTGCTCACCCAAAAAAAATATTTCAAATCCAGACCTATATGGCGTTTGGCAAGTAAAAGAGATAAAAGATGTTGAAGAAAAACAAAAAGAGGTCGATGCTGCACTTAGAGTTGATGACTACATCTACATAAGTGAAGATGACTACATCATAGGTAACGACGTAATTAAAGGGGCAGATGTAAAATATAGAAAAGTATCTTTAAAAGATTATCTTTTCTTTAATTATAAGATAGAGCTAAATAATATTGACGGCGCAGATGCTGATGTTTACTCGATTTATGAAAATGGCAATTTTAGATACGACCTCATCATTAACGATGGTAAAATGATGATTAAACTTGGCAAATATCTTTACACGCTAACAAAAACTGATAAAAAACTTGACGAGATGCATCTTAAGGAGCTAGTTACACTTGTTGAAAGCACTCAAGACCTTGAAGGAGAAGTCATAGATGAAAATATCGGATTTTTGATGGGCGTGAGAGAAGATAACGGAGGTACTTATAAGTACAAAACCATATACATGCAGCCATATAAGGGCGAGGCATACGAGCTTGATTATTTATTAGTGCCAAGGCGCGACGGTTTTGCAAGGATTGAAAATGTTAGCATTGACAAGGACGGCGTATATCAAGAGGACTTTTTAGTTATCAATGACCATGTTAATACATTTAAATCTATAATTTTATATGATGCTGAAAAAGAAAAGAAACTAGATAGACTAAGAAAAATTTTATTCGTTGGCAATGATTATTTTTCTTATGAAATAGAGTCAAAATTTAATGACAACGGAGATATAGGTGTATATTTTCTTGATAATTACAGTCAAAACAACAAAGCCTCTCTACGTGAATTAATTGAAGATGACGAAGCAGACAATACCAAGACCTATAGCATGGATGAGTTTAAAAATATTTTAAATGACGAAAGAAATTTAGCTGTTGAGAGAAACAATGGTTACTGGATACTTAAGAAGAGGGACTATGATATTAATCATCCTAGACTTTATGAGGATAGTTATGTTATGAAGAGACCAAATAAAAATCTAGTGCGCTTTGATGAGCTTTATTTTAATTACGAAAGTCTTAAAGAAAAATTCCCTAAGCTTAAGGATGCCTTCAGTGCGCCTAACAAATCCATGGTCATGATATATAAGGACAAAACTTTCTCTGCCTATGAAGTTTTTAAAGATCATATATATGATGAAATCTTCTCGATAGATTTAAATTCAAATATAATTATGAATGAGTGGGCACTTGGTCAATACGGTGCCATGTGGAAGGAAAAATTTATCTCGCTTGGCGCAAAAAAGATAAAATAATTAGGCTTGCAAATATAGTCTGTATGTAGTATAATTAGTAATCATGGCGAGGGTGAAGTAATGGGTACTATAAAATCGATTTTAGAAAAAATACTTACAGAAGTAAAACCATATATGACAGAAACGTCACTTATATTTATAGTGGCACTTGTTTTTGCGGTTTTAGTTTTATTTTTGCATATAGCTTTTATGAAGTATAAATTTGTTAAATATATACCGACTATAAGCTTAATAATATTTGCCGTTTTTGTTTTATTAAAGGGCAATAAGAGAAGTATACTTCAAGCATCAATCGTTGATATGAAGCTTGCAATCATCTCATTGACGGCTGCTTTTACCTCACTTTTTGTAGCTATAGCTATGGGTTCCATGGCAAAGAGAAGAAAGTCAAGAAAGACCAGAGTAAAAAGAAGCAAAAGTGAAGAAACAGATAAAGAAATAAGTAAATAAAATACAAAAGAGTAGATAAAATTAACTATCTACTCTTTTTTTGCGTCATCTTTTATTAATTTTAGTTTAGCTTCTTTATTAAGCTTTTTTATCGCTGCCTCTCTTTGCATTGCCTCTTCCTTGGTAAAAAAGCTCTCGTAGTGAACTAGTTCAAAGGGTCCGCGCCCTCTAGTGTATTTTGCACCTTTACCGCTTCTATGCTTTTCTATGCGCTTATAAATATTATCGGTGTAGCCAGTATAGATAGACCCGTCCTTGCACCTAAGCATGTATATATAATAAATCTTATTCATTATATATCGACTATGTCCTTTATGTCTGAGTAATCAAAGCCTCTGCTGATTAAAAAACGAATAATTTTATTTTTTCTCTTGTACTGATCGGTCTCGCTCTTAGTTGCTTCAAGTTTTCTCTCGTAAGCTTCTTTAAGCGCATCATACTGCATATCACTTGCTTCTTCTATCGCTTCATTTATTTTATCGTCATCTATACCTCTTTGTTTTAACTCGTAGACAATTTTTCTAGCGCCTTTATTTTTTATACGAAAACTATCTTCAACAAAAAATTTTACATATAAATAATCATCAACAAGGCCCACTTCTTCAATGTAGTCACAAACTTCACTCGTTTCTTCATCAGTAAAACCCTTTCTGATTAGATAATCATAGACATCTTTCTTCGTCTTTATGTTCTTTAAATATTTAATTGCATAATTATAAGCTTTTTCGTTCATAATACACCTCTAAATTAATTCTAACAGATTAGTAAATTTTTTTCAATATCCATGGCAAAAACTCTTCATTTGTGATAAAATAAAGATGAGGTGAAAGCTGTGGACTTTTTTTCAATATTGTCAATGATATTAAAATATATTTTTATAATAATTATATATCTTTTCGTTTTTCAAATAGCTAAGATGATTTTCCAAGATATAAAGTCTACTCAAGCTTCGAAGAAGGGCGCGTACTTAATGCTTTTAGGCGATGAAGAAAAAGATAAGATATATCCAATCAGAGAGAGCTTAAGCGTTGGCCGCGATAGATATTCAGATATAAGGCTTGATTATAATTTTGTGTCAAAAAATCATTTTATAATTGAAGAAGATGGCGGAGAATATTATTTAAGTGATCTTGGTAGTAAAAACGGCACTTATGTCAATGGAACTAAGATTGATGATGAGGTCATCTTAGAGGACGGAGACATAATTGAGCTTAATGACATAAAATTTGTTTTTGTAAATAGGGAGCAATAAATGAGAAAAAAAGTAAAGATATCAAGTTCCTTATTGTTGGTCTTTATGTTTGTAATACTTGAACTTAGTTTATTTTTCTTCTATAAGGACATGAAGCCAACACAAAATTTTATATATTATACAGCTGGAGTACTTGTACTTATTTATCTATTAAATATTTTACTTATAAAGATATCACCAAAGGCGGATCGATATTTAAACCTTATCGTTTCAATGCTATTTTCAATAGGAACTTTTGAGATACTAAGGCTTGATGAGACGAGTGGCTTTAGACAAATTATTTGGATAAGTATAGGCATAATTGTATTTTATCTCGCCATATTTATATTAACGGCGATGAAAAATAAATTCAATAAGATGTTTTTTATAGTATTATCACTTATATACATACTATTTATAATCACACTTGTGCTAGGTAAGACAAAGTATGGAGCAAGAAACTGGATCAGGCTTGGACCAATTAGATTTCAGCCGGGAGAGTTCATCAAGATATTATATATATTCTTGCAGGCGATTTATTATAAAAATTATAAGAGATATGCGTCAATTAAGTTTGGACCAGAGATATTTACTCTTATCTCATATAGCTTCATAATGTTTTTCTTCTTGCAAAAAGATCTTGGCTCAGCAGTTATCATCTACGGTATGATGATGTTTAGCGAATTTGTATTTGAGAAGAAAAAATATTTAAAGTATGTGAATTTACTTTTAGCAGTCGTGATGAGCGTCGTGAGCTATTATTTATTTAGTCACGTAAGAGTTAGGGTTTTAAGCTTTATCAATCCATGGGACTACATGGACGGTATTGGACTACAAATAACACAGTCGCTCTTCGCCATCAGTTCAGGTGGTTTCGTCGGAACAGGAATTGGATTAGGACTTCCAAATACAATACCAGTAGCGACAAGCGATTTTATCTTCTCAGCTATATGTGAAGAGATGGGCACACTTGTAGGCATTGCAGTTATCATGCTATTTATAATGCTTATATCGAGAATGTTTAAAATATCACTCAAATCGAACGACACTTTTTATAAAGTTTTGAGCTTTAACTGTGCGGTATTATTTTCAATTCAATCGCTATTAATATTAGGCGGCGTTTTAAAATTGATACCACTAACAGGCGTTACGCTTCCTTTTGTAGCTTATGGAGGAACGTCAATTTTGGCGTCATTCATAGTACTAGCCATGGTGCAGCTTTCAAGCATAGAAGGTGAAGTCGATGGATAGAACGAATAAGAGAATTATAATTTCTTTAATAATATTTTTGGCGGCTTTTTTTGGAATAATATTTTATTTAACATATTTCCAACTATTCTTGGCTAAGGACATAAAAAATAATCCTTATAACAGAAGAAATAGGGTCGACGAAGAAAATGTAATTAGAGGAACAATTTATGATAGGAAGGGCACGGTCCTTGCTGAAACAAAAGTTAAAGGCGAAGAAAAGACTAGAATATATCCATTTAGACAAAGATACTCGCACGTAATTGGCTACACTAGCAAAAAATATGGCAAGCAGGGTCTTGAAAGTACTTTCAACGATGTTTTGACGGGTACCGACAAAGACGATTATTTCAAAGACATAAGAAAGATTTTTAATGATAGAGCAGGTAAATCATTAGTTTTATCTATAGACAATGATTTAGAAGGCCTAATCGAGAAAAATTTTGCTAAAGATAAAGGCGCTGTCATAGTTATGGACAACAGGACTGGAGAGATACTTGCTATGCACTCAAACCCTGGATTTAATCCATCTACTATTGATCAAAACTGGGACGACTTTGTAAATTCAAATAACGGCGAGCTTTTAAATAGAGCAGCCCAAGGACTATATCAACCGGGCTCAACTTTTAAACTCGTGAGCGCTATGGCAATTTTAAAGTCAAAACAAGATTTAAATTATACAGATACAGGTAAAGAGTCGGTCGACTCATATATATTTAAAAATTCTGGCGGTAAAAAATATGGCAACATTGATTTAAACACAGCCATGAGCAATTCCATAAACACTTATTTTATTAATAAGATTATGAATATGGATAAAGATAAATTTTTTGATACGATTGAAGAATTTTATATCGATAAAGATTTTGATTTTGATTTAGTTTTTGCCAAATCAAAATTCAATAGAGATGCCGGCAAAACCGAGATAGCCTCTGACGCCATAGGTCAAGGCTCAATACTACTTAGTCCACTCAATATGCTTATGATGACGAGTGCCATAGCTAAGGAAGGCGTCATGATCAAGCCATACATTGTTAAGATGGTCAAGGACAATAAAGGCACTTTACTTGAATCAACTAAGAGTGAAATTTATAAAACTATTAGCAATAAAGAGGATGCAGATAAAGTTAAAGAGGCGATGATAGAGACAGCAAAGAGAGGTACTGCAAGCTCTTTACAAAGAAAAGGTTTTACAATTGGTGCAAAAACTGGTACAGCTGAGCTTGGCAAGGGCAAGTACAATGCATGGCTTGTAAGTTTCATTCAGTCGGATAAGCTTGACTACAGCATCTGCGTTGTGAGTGAAGACCAAAGGAAGATGGGTTACCAAATGCAAGGCATTGTTAAACTGATAAATAATTATTTAATAAAAAACTATAATAAATAGAAAGGGATGTTAACATGGACGAATTAAAAACAAGGGATCAAATTGAGGAACAATTTAAGTGGGATCTTACAAAAATCTTTGAAAGCGATGAAAAATGGCTTGAAGAGTACGATAAGTTCTCTAAAGATTTTTTAAAGCTAAGTGATTATGAAGGAAAACTTGGTGAAAGCGCAAAGACTTTATTTGAATTTACTAAATTAAAATATGATCTTATTCATAGACTTGAATTAATTTATGTTTATGCAAGCTTAAAATTTTCACAAGACACTACAGATACAAAGAGTCAAGAGCTTGCTGACAAGGCACAATCAGTAGAAGTTAAGTTTTCAACAGTACTTGCTTTTGAATCACCTGAAATTTTAAAGATAGGAAGAAAGAAAATTGAAGAATTTATCTCTGAAGAAAAAGGTCTTGAAGAGTACAGAAAGACTTTTGAAGACATACTTAGATATGAGGCTCACACACTAAGTGAAAAAGAAGAGGCATTATTATCAAAAGCAGGCGATTTATATAGCGCACCAGATGATATCTACCAAATGTTCTCTTATGCTGATCTAAAATTTGATTCAGTTGCAGATAAAGATGGCAAGATGCATCCACTTAGCTCAGGTGTATTCACTAAGCTTCTTTCATCAGATGATGAAGTTTTAAGAAAAAATACATTTAACACATACTACGACAATTATGCTGATCATATCAATATGCTTGCAGCTACATTAAAGGCAGCTGTTAAGAAAAACATTTTTAGAGCAGAAGTTAGAAATTTCAAGAGCGCTAGAGAAGCGGCACTTTTTGCAAATGCTGTTGATGAAAAAATTTATGACAATCTAATCGAATCAGTTCATGATAAAATTCACTATCTTCATAGATATATGAAGCTTAGAAAGAAATACATGGGACTTAAAGAACAACACATGTATGATATATACATGCCAATGCTTAGCAGTTTAAAATTTGAGATAGATTATCCAGAAGCAACTGAAATTATAAAAGAAGCAATTGCTCCACTTGGCAAAGAATATCAAGACATTGCTTATAAGGGATATCACTCAAGATGGGTTGACGTTTATGAAACAAAGGGCAAAAGAGGCGGAGCCTTCTCATCAGGTGTTAAGGGCACTTATCCATACATCTTATTAAATCATAATAAATCAGTTGACTCATTATTTACATGCTGTCACGAAATGGGCCACTCAATGCACTCATACTTAACAAACACAAATCAACCTATTCAATACGCTAATTATAGTATATTCTTAGCAGAGATAGCTTCAACAATGAACGAAACACTACTAACTCATTACATGATTGACAATGCTAAGACTAAAGAAGAAAAATTATATTTCATAGATAATTATCTTGAATCATTTAGAACAACACTATATAGACAAGCGATGTTTGCTGAATTTGAAAATATAATTCACAAGTACGCTCAAGAGGGTGGCACATTAAACGCTGATTTCTTAAATAAAACTTACTATGATTTAAATAAATTTTATTATGGTGAAGATGTAGTTGTTGATGACAAAATCAAATACGAATGGGCAAGAATACCTCATTTCTACTACAATTTCTACGTGTTCCAATACTCAACAGGTATTAGCTGCGCTACAGAATTTGCTAGAAAAGTTCTTTCGAAAGAAGAAGGAGCAGTTGAAAAATATCTTGGCTTCTTATCAAAGGGATCAAGCGAGTATCCAATTGACATACTTAAAGAAGCTGGCGTAGATATGACTAAGAAGGCCCCAATACTAAACAGTTTAGATACATTTAATGAATTTATGGATAAGTTTGAAGAACTTATGTAGGAGGACCTATGTTCGAACAAGTTAAGGATGTATTAGTAAATTTTAAACTAAGCTACCTTGTCGACATCACAATCATTGCCTTAATAATATATCAACTATATAAGCTTGTTAAGCAAACAAGAGCTGAGCAGCTAACAAAAGGCTTCTTGGCCTTGCTTATAGTTACCAAGCTAAGCGACGTTTTTCACCTATATACACTTAGGTGGTTAATTGAAAACCTATTCAATGTAGGTCTTATTGCTTTAGTTGTTGTATTTCAGCCAGAATTGAGACGTGGACTAGAGTATATAGGAAGGATGAAGTTTTTTTCTAAATCCATTTCCGAGTTTAAAAAAGAAAATTTTTCAAGAACAGTTAATGAGATAGTTGACGCCTGCCTATCATTATCAAGGCAAAAGATAGGCGCACTTATAGTAATCGAGAGAAAAACTGGTCTTAACGAGATAGTTGATACAGGTACTGACATAGATGGACTTGTATCAAGTGACTTACTTATCAATATATTTATACCAAACACACCTCTACATGATGGAGCAGTAGTTATTAAGAGCGATAAGATTAGAGCTGCTGCTTGTTTTTTACCATTAACAGATAATCAAAACGTTCCAAGAGAATTAGGTACAAGACATAGAGCAGCACTTGGCGTAACAGAGATGAGTGATGCGCTTGCGGTTATAGTATCAGAAGAGACAGGATCCATATCCACAGCAGAAGAAGGCGTTATTTCAAGATACTTAGACGAAAATACACTTAGAGAAAAATTATTAAGTGTTTATTTACCAGAAAGTAGCGAAGAAAAAGCATTATTTAAATGGAGGGCAAAAGATGAAGTTCAAGATGAAGAAGTTCAAGATCAAGAACAAGAATAATATCATTGCAAAAGTAGTCTCAGTCATCGTTGCCATCTTTCTTTGGTACTATGTTATGGGACTTGTCAATCCAGAAGAAACAAGGACATATAGAAATATTAACGTAGCATTTAAAAATATTGAATACCTTAATAACACTAAACTTGTTAATCTTGGACCAAATGAGGCAAAAGTTTCAGTTCAAGTAAAGGGTAAAAAGAGTGAACTTGATAATATTAACGAAAACAACATCAAGGCAGCCATAGACTTTAGAGGCTACGATTCAGGTCAAGTTAGAATACCAGTTAAAGCAGAAATCATCGGCCAATACAATACTTTGCAAGTAACATCAGTTGGCCCATCAGAGGTAATTTTTAATCTTGATAGTGTTGAATCATACAAAAAACCTATAGAGATAAGGCAAAAGGGCGAGATCAAAGAAAATTATGTTTTGTCTGGCTTATCCATGGACGTGGAGAATGTTAAATTGACTGGACCAGAAAGCTATTTAGCAAAGGTAGACAAAGTTATCGCTGAGATAGATTTAACAAACAAGGATAAAACATTTACAATATCAAGTAAATTATATGCGGTAGATATAAAAGATAATCAGATAGATCAAGTTAGCCTATATCCACAAGTGGTTAATATCAATGCACAGATAGATAAAACAAAATCAGTTCCTATAGAAACAGATTTTGTAAGCCATTTGCCAAGTAATTACAAGATAGTTAATATCAAAACTAATCCGCAAAAATTAGTTATCAAAGGCCAAGACGATATCGATGGCATTAGCTCAATCAAGACAGAGAAGATAGAGGTAAGCGATGCAGTTGAGCCAAAAGATGGCGAATTAGTAGTTAAACCAATACTCCCACAAGGCGTTTCACTTCTTGATGATAGTGTAAAAATCACGGTGACATATGAAGTAGAAGAAGAGGCAGAAAAAGAAATTAAAGTGCCTATAGAAAATCTTGAGCTAGTTAATCTAAAAGATGATATGGAGCTAAGAGATACAAATGAAAAATTTATCACAATAAAATTAAAAGGATACAAATCAGTCTTAGACAAGATAGACGAAGAAACATTCAAACTTATGGCAGACGCATCAAACGTAACAATAGAGGGCAAACAACAACTTAGACTTGAGCTAGTAACAGACAAAGAGTATCTGGATTTAATTAACGACACTATTAGCCTAGACTTTGCAATGAAAAACAATTAAAAAAATTAATATGAAGAAAAACTGAGTAAGATCTTACTCGGTTTTCTTTTTATATAAGAAAAATTTATAATAAGTGAATAAAGTATAAAATTTACTAATATATATAATATTGCTTGCAAATTTTTATGGGGGTGGTATAATGGATATAATAATAATTTATTTTGCTAAATCATTACAAGGGAGGATCCTATGAAGTACAAGAAATTTTTTATAATCATGTTTATCTTGATACTGTGTTCATCGATATCAGCACTACTTGCGCCGATATTTATACAGCTATGGAAGGCAAATGGCACGTCACTTGATACAAAGAAGATAGTATTTATAGTTTTACTTATACTTGCATCAAAAGTGCTTACTATATTATTTACAATATTTAGAGAAAAGTTTGCAAAGGAGTATAATAAAGGCAATTTTATTTCTTACATAAAAAACATTTTCAATATGAACTACGATAGCATCATAGAAAAAGGCGCTATGAACTTACTAGAGAGGGCATCGATATCTGTTAACAGCATCTACTCCTTCATGATGAGTGGCTACATACAGATATTCTCCTCACTTTTAGTTGCCTTAGTATGTTTAATTTTAATTGCTAATGTAAATTTGTATTTAGCATTGATAATGCTTTTAGCGCTACCTATAAATTATTTTGGCTATAAATTATTAAATAAGAAGCTAAAGAAAAAGTCTGAAGAGATGCAAAAGAGCACGGGCATGGGATTTCAAGAAATACTTTCTTATGTACAAGAGGTTGACTATGTAAAGCAGCTATCTGATAGATCTGTGATATATAACAAATTAGAGCCAGCGACTGAAAAAGTTTATGGCAGCATGGCAAGGGTCAATGAGTACGCTCAGTCAATGACTGTAGTTTTAGAAGGTATTAACGAGATCATCAAAACACTTTTACTGCTAATAGTTGTTTATGATTACATGGCAAACAGCAGCAGCATTTACTCAATTATACTAGTTACACTAATCTTCCCACTTTACTTTGCTAATGTTTCGACCATAACTAATTCAAATATTGAAAAAAGAAATTTTGATATTGCAAAAGATTTTGAAAAAGAACTTATTGCGAATAAAGAGGCCGATGGCAGTGACGCGATTGATGTGATTAATGATATAGAGCTTGATATCAGTAGCATAAATATCAAGGATATGAAGCTTGATTTTAATGCAAAGGCAAAGCTTAAGAAGGGCGATATAGTTAGAATCAATGGAGCCAATGGTAGTGGTAAGAGTACTTTTGCCAAGGGACTAGTAAAGTTTAGAGACGTTAAGATAATTAAAGTGAATGGCATAGACATTGATAAGTGTAAAAACGAAGACATAAGAGATCGTATTGAATATGTCGTACAAAACGCACCTATAGTCAACGGTTCACTAAGAAAAAATCTTCTACTTGATTTTGATGACGGAAGCCACATAGATTTAACACAAAACCAATTTATTAGATCCATACTTGAAAAGAAATCACTTGACGACGAAATACTTATTGGTGGTACAAACCTATCTGGCGGAGAAAAGCAAAAGATATCATTTGCAAGGTCTTTACTAAAAAATCCAGACGTACTCGTTTTGGATGAGATATGCTCAAACATTGACAAGGAATCGACGAAAGAGATATATGATTATCTAAACAAAACAAGAGACGAAAGGATATGCTTCATCATTAGTCACGACGACTTGACAAGTGGTCTTATTAATGTTAATATAAACGCATAGTATGACTCTAATACCATTGTCATAGTAAAATATTTTTGTAAAATCAAAAAAAGTACTTGACAAATAATCTATATGAGTATATACTATATGAGTAATGAATAATAAAACAAGAAGAAAAATGCTTTCTCACCTTATAACCGGTTGTTCATAAGGTTAATTAATTGTATTGTACGGGCATTTTTTATGCCCGTTTTTTTAATGGAGGTGTAAACAATTAAAGAGCTACTAATCAACGAAGAGATTAGAAATCCGAAGATAAGACTTATTGGTGAAGATGGAACACAATATGGTATTGTCGATAACAGCAAGGCTTTAGAGATAGCAGAAGCTGCTAAGCTTGACCTTGTAATGGTTTCTCCAAATGCTGACCCTGTTGTTTGCAAGGTCATGGACTACGGTAAGTATAGATATGAACTGCAAAAGAAGAACAAGGAAGCTAAAAAGAAACAAAAGGTTATCAATATCAAAGAGATCAGAATGACTCCAAACATTGAAGAGCATGACTTAAATGTCAAGGTTAGAACTACACAAAAGTTTATTCAAAATGGGGACAAGGTTAAGGTATCCGTTCGCTTTAGAGGTAGAGAGATGGGACATACTGAGCTTGGTAGAGAAGTTCTTGATCAATTTCTTGAACTATTAGGTCCTGAGGCTATGGTTGAAAAAGCACCAAAGTTAGAAGGAAGAAACATGTCTATGACTGTTATTCAAAATAATAAAAATTAGGAGGAATACAAATGGCAAAGATGAAAACACACAGAGCGTCTGCTAAGAGATTTAAAAGAACTGCTTCTGGTAAATTAAAAAGATTTAAAGCATACAAGGGTCACTTAACAGGAAAGAAATCTGCTAAGAGAGTAAGAAATTTAAGAAAAGGATCATTAGTATCAAAGGGCGATCAAAAGAGAATCGACTCTATGGTAATGTAGTAGGAGGATAAATATGGCTAGAGTTAAAAGAGCAGTAAATGCTAAAAAGAATCATAAAAAAGTTTTAAAACAAGCTAAAGGATATTTTGGCGCAAAGAGCAAGCTATTTAGAACTGCTAACGAAGCAGTTATGAAGTCACTTAGCTACGCATATATTGGTAGAAAGAACAGAAAGAGAGACTTCAGAAAACTTTGGATAGCTAGAATTAACGCTGAATGCAGAGTAAACGATATGAGCTATAGCAAATTTATCGGTGGTTTAAAGAAATTAAATATTGACATAAACAGAAAAATGCTTTCCGAAATGGCTATTCATGATAAAGAAAGCTTTAAGAATTTAGTTGATATGGCAAAGAATGCTTAAAGTTCTCAATTTTGGGAACTTTTTCTTTTCTATATAGCAAAAATTCTTGATTTGTAGTAAAATATACTTATGGAAATAAGAAAAAAATTATTTAAAGACAAATTGAACCCGCCACAAGTTTTGGCACTGGGTTTTCTATCCTTAATACTTATAGGTAGTATACTTTTAAATCTACCTATAGCTTCATCAAGCGGCAGCTCTATTGGCTATGTAAACAGTTTATTCACATCAGCATCGGCTGTGTGTGTAACTGGCTTAACAGTTCTTAATACTGCTAGGGACTTTACGCCTTTTGGTCAAGTCATCATCATCACTTTGATACAATTTGGTGGACTTGGTATAATGACTTTAGCTACTGTTGGCTATATCATTATGGGCAAGAAAATATCTTTTAAAGAAAGACTTATGATTAAGGAGCAACTGAATACTGAATCAATACAAGGTATAGTTAAGCTAACCAAAAAGGTTATCGGCTACACTTTCTTTCTTGAGATGATGGGATCATTACTATTAGCCCTTCGCTTTGTTCCTATGTTTGGCTTTGAAAAGGGCTTAGCCTTTAGCATATTTCACGCGATAAGTGCCTATTGTAATGCTGGCTTCGATATATTTGGCGATTCTTTAATTATATTTCAAAATGATTATTACGTTTTGCTTATACTATCGCTATTAATTATACTAGGCGGACTAGGCTTCACTGTGTATACGGATTTACTAGTTAAGGATAAATTAAGAAAGTTAACTCTTCATTCTAAAGTAGTACTAATCATGACTGGATCATTATTAGCAATAGGTACACTTAGCTTTTTACTATTTGAAAGCACTAATCCTGACACTTTAGGAGCAATGAACTTCCCGACAAGACTTGCAAACTCGTTTTTCCAAAGCGTTTCGCCAAGAACAGCAGGCTTCTACTCTGTAGATATGTCTAAGATTAGGGAGACAACTATATTCTCAACGATAATGCTTATGTTTATAGGAGGTTCACCTGGATCAACAGCTGGTGGCGTTAAGACAACAACATTTGCCTGTCTACTCCTTACAACTATATCAGTAGTTAAGGGCGAGGATGACGTCAACTGCTTGAAGAGAAGGTTACCTTTCGAAACAATAAAGAGAGCTGTATCAATATTTTTAATTGGCCTAGCTATTGTTTTTTCAACAGCTATCATACTAACAATTACCGATAGCTCTTTAAAGTTTATCAACCTACTTTTTGAGTCAACATCGGCCTTTGGCACAGTTGGCTTAACTACAGGTATAACTGATAAGCTTAGCACTCTTGGAAGACTTGTAATTACTCTAACTATGTATATAGGTAGGGTTGGACCGCTTACTATGGCATACGCTTTTGCCAAGAGAAACAAAAAGAGAGACTTTAGAAACGCACCAGGCAACCTAATGGTTGGATAGGAGGATATATGAAATCATTTGTAATAATTGGACTTGGAAGATTTGGTATGGCTCTTTCGAAGGAGCTTTCAAGGATAGGACACGAGGTCTTAGCGATAGACTATGACCCAGCTTTAATAAGTGAAGTGGCTGACTACGTTACTCATGCTGTTGAAGCTGACGCTAAAAACGAGATGGCTCTTAAAGAGATAGGTCTATCAAATTTTGACGTTGCTGTTATAAGTATTGGCTCTGACCTTGAAGCGAGCATCATCGCGACACTTACTTGTAAGGAGCTTGGCATTAAAACTATAATTGCTAAGGCAACTAGTGAATCACACGGCAAAGTGCTATCAAAGATAGGTGCAAGCAAGATTATATTCCCTGAAAGAGATATGGGTACAAGGCTTGCACACAACTTGACATTCAAAAACATCATTGATTACATCGAGCTTTCTAGCGAATATTCAATCGCCGAAGTAAAGATACTTAAGTCCTGGATAGGCAAGTCCCTACTAGAACTTAAGCTTAGAAATATTTATGGCGTTAACGTTATTGCTATTAAGAACTATGACAATATTGATGTCTCACCAAAACCAGATGAAAAACTTAAACAAGGAGATGTTTTAGTTCTTCTTGGTCAAGTTGATGATATAAGTGCCTTGGAAAAGGACTCTCAAAATGAGCAATAGTCTGATCACATCCAAGGACAACAAAATTTATAAATTAATCAATTCCTTAAAGAAGCCCAAATATAGAAAGAAAAATTCTATGTTTATTCTTGAAGGAAGAAGATTGGTTTATGAGGCTATAGAACGCTCTGCGTCTATAGTGTACATAGTTATTAACGAAGACTTTGACGATGAATTCATATCTGATAAGTCTTATGAAATTGTTAAAATCGAGAATAATTTATTTAAAAATTTACAAGATACAGTTACATCTCAAGGCATAATCGCAATTTGCAGAGAAAAATTAGATGAAGCCTATGATTTTGATGAAAAAACAGTTTTATACTTAGAAGATATTCAGGATCCGGGCAATTTAGGGACAATAATTAGAAGTGCGGCATCATTTGATGTGAAAACATTAATATTATCAAAAAATTCCTGCGATGTGTATAATGAAAAAGTTTTACGCGCATCCATGGGAGCCATATTTTTAGTTGATGTTCACTATGAAGATTTAAATATAATAAATACATTCAAAGAGCAGGGCTACAAGGTTTACTCAACATCGCCAAGAGGCAAGGCCATAAGCTATACTGACGAAAAGGCTTTTATACTCATGGGTAATGAAGGAAGCGGTTTGACAGAGGAAGCGTTTAAGATGAGCGACGAGACCATCACTATATCTAACACTGGCAAGCTTGAATCACTTAATTTAGCTGTAGCAAGCTCAATTATCATATATGAAAGATATTTAATGCAATAGTAGCAATATGTGGTATAATATAAATATCGGAGGAAGCATATGAAAGAAGAACTATTAAAAATTAAAGACGAAGCCAAAGCTTTGATTGAAAAAGCTGAGGATTTAAAGAGCTTAGAAGATTTAAGAGTTAAATTTTTAGGCAAGAAAGGTGATTTAACAGCCATACTTAAGATGATGGGCTCACTATCACCTGAAGAAAGACCTGTTATGGGTCAACTTGCTAACGAAGTAAGAGAGGACATTGAAGCTCTTCTAAAGAATAAATTTGACGACTTAAATGATCTTGAAAGGGAAAAAAGATTAGATGAAGAGACTTTGGACATAAGTATTGATAAGGATTTAGTTTCACTAGGACACGAGCATCCACTAATCGAGGTTAAGGAAAAACTTGAAGATTTATTTATGAGGATGGGCTTTAAGGTTATAGAAGGACCTGAGATTGAAACTGTTGAAAATAACTTTGATTTACTTAACGCACCACAAGATCACCCATCAAGAGATATGTCTGATACTTTTTATATTGATAAAGAAAATTTGCTTAGAACACAAACATCGCCAGTACAAATTAGAGCGATGAAAAAGTATGGAGCACCGCTAAAGATGGTTTCTTGCGGAAGAACATTTAGGTTTGATGATGTTGATAACACTCACTCACCAATGTTTTATCAAATGGAAGGACTTGTAGTAGGCGAAAATATTTCTCTAGCGAATTTAAAATTTACTATAGATCAATTTGTTAGAGAACTTTTAGGTGAAAAGATACAAACTAGATATAGACCGCATCACTTCCCATTCACAGAGCCAAGCATGGAAGTTGACGTTACTTGTCACAAGTGTGCAGGAGAAGGCTGTGAATTTTGCGGAGGAACTGGCTGGTCCATGGAATTACTAGGCTGCGGCATGGTGCACCCAAATGTACTTAGAAACTGCGGCATAGATCCAAAGAAATACTCTGGCTTTGCATTTGGTTTCGGAGTTGACAGAATCACTATGGTTTCGTATGGCATCAATGATATAAGATTGCTTTATGAAAACGATCAAAGATTTTTAGATGAGTTTTAGGAGGACGATATGTTATTACCAATTAGATGGCTAAAAGATTATGTAAATATTGATTGCGACAATAAAAAACTAGCTGAAGACATCACTTTGACAGGTTCTCACGTAGATGGAATCGTTGACTCATTTAAAGGCCTTGAAGGTGTTATAACTGTTAAGATTAAGCGCATAGAAAAGCATCCAGATGCTGATAAATTAAGAGTTTGCTATGTTGATGATGGCACGAGTGAAATTGTCATAGTAACTGCTGCACCAAATGTAAAAGAAGGCGACATAGTGCCACTTGCTACAATTGGGGCAATAATTGCTGGCGGAAACAAGATTGAAGAGCATGACTTTAGAGGAGTAGTTTCTTATGGTATGTTCTGCTCATTAGCTGAGCTTGGCTATGATACAAACGTAATCAACAAAAAAGTAGCTGAAGGAGTTTTAATTCTTGATGAAGATACTCCTATAGGCAAGGATATTAGAGAAATACTTAATTTAGGAGAAAAAGTTTTAGATATTGAGATTACACCAAACAGACCTGACTGCTTAAGCGTTTTAGGCATGGCAAGAGAAGCGAAGGCAACATTTAATAAAGATTTGAAAGAGCCTGAGTATAAAGAAGCAAAAGACTCTGATGAAATTAAAAAATATATTAAAAATATATCTATCGATACAAAAGACTGTTTAAGATATTATGCAAGAGTCGTAAAAGATGTAAAGATAGCTCTTTCTCCACTTTGGATGCAACAAAGACTTATGGAGTCAGGTGTTAGACCTATTAACAATATAGTCGACATTACAAATTATGTTATGCTTGAACTTGGCGAGCCGCTTCACGCGTTTGATGTAAATACTATTAAAACAAAAGAAATTCATATAAAAAATGCAAAAGAAGAAAAATTCACTACACTTGATGAAATCGAAAGAGATTTAAAGTCTGAAGATATCGTTATAACAGATGGAAGCGAAAATCTTGCTCTAGGCGGCATCATGGGCGGACTTGACTCATCCATTACAGACACAACTGAAACTATCATGCTTGAAGGAGCAAGCTTTAATAGAT
The DNA here is from genome assembly GCF_057222035.1 of Fenollaria sp. Taxonomy (NCBI): domain Bacteria; kingdom Bacillati; phylum Bacillota; class Clostridia; order Eubacteriales; genus Fenollaria; species Fenollaria sp. The sequence goes on from NZ_JBXXYC010000002.1 coordinate 130,061, forward strand.
CTCAAATCAGATACACATCAAAGAGACTTGGCCTTAGAACAGAAGCTTCAAATAGATTTGAAAAAGGCATTTCTCCTTTAATGTCGAAAAAGGCAGTTGATAGAGCTGCTTATCTAATTGAGCTATTAGGCGTAGGTACTGTGGTTGATGGTTACTATGATATTGTTAATTACGAAGAAAAAGACGAAGTGATTAAGTCTGATCCAGCTAGAGTCAATAATTTACTTGGTAGTGATTTAAGTGTTGAGACAATGCTTGATAATTTATCAAGACTTGGCATTGAAACAAAATATGAAGACGGCCTTTTAATTTCAAAGTCACCATATTACAGAACTGACCTTGCAATTGAAGAAGATATAGCTGAAGAAGTTGGCCGTATCTATGGTTTCCACAATATCGAAGCAAAACCTATCAAGTCTGAAACATCAGTTGGTATGCTTGATTACAAGAGACAAATCGATAAGCACATCAAGACATTGCTTATAGGACAAGGCATGGATGAGATACTAACTTACTCATTCATCAGTCCAAAGAATTATGATGCACTTAATTTAAAAGAAGATCATGAATTTAGAAAATATATTGAATTAATCAATCCACTTGGAGAAGACTTTAGGGCGATGAGAACAACACTTATTGCTAATATGCTTAAGGTTTTATCACTAAATATCAACAACATGAACGAAAAAGGTGCTTTCTTTGAATTTGGAAATACATTTGAAAAAGAAGGAAGTAAATATATTGAAAACAAGACTATGTCCGTAGGTTTCTACGGTTATGGTGACTTCTATATGATTAAAGATATTTTAGTAAAGATACTAGAAGGACTTGCTATAGAAGGATATGAAGTAAAGAGAAGCACAGAAACAAGCATATTCCACAAGGGTAGAAGTGCAGACTTCTACATTGGTGTTGAGAAATTTGCAAGCCTTGGTCAAATTGATTACGCTGTTTGCGATAATTTCTCCATAAAAACAGATGTTTATGTAATGGAGCTTGATTTAGAAAAGATATATCCACTAGTTAATCTAGAGAGAAAATATGTTAAGATAAATAAATTCCCAGCAGTTAAGAGGGACTACGCCATAGTTTTAGATGATAAAGTGCCATTTGGAGACGTTAAGAATGAAATTTTATCACATGGCTTTGATATCGTTAAAGATGTACAAATATTTGACATTTACAAATCAGATAAGCTAGGAGCTGACAAAAAATCATTAGCTTTCAAGATAAAATATCAAGGCGAAAAAACTCTTAAAGATAAAGATATACAAAAGGTTGAGAGCGAAATTTTAGCTTCACTTGAAGAAAAATTTGCTGCCATCTTAAGAAAGTAAGGAGGTAGGACATGCCAGAGAGAGTAACCGTTCATATAAACGGCAGAGATTTTAATATTCGTTCGGAGTATGATGAAAAGTATGTTTCAGACATCGCATACTATGTTAATAAGTTAATAAAGGATCTTTTAGCTAATAATCCAAGGCTTGACTCGCTTATGGCAACAACCCTTGCGACTGTCAATGTTACAGATGAATTATTTAAAGCACAAAAAAAGCTTAGCGAGTATGAAAACACTCCTATAAATAAGTCGGCGGAATACATGGACCTTAATGAAGCTTATCAAGAAGCTCTTAAAAAGATAGAAAAGCTTCAAGAAGAGCTTAATAACAAGGCGGACGAACTTGTTAAGACTAAGCTAAATACAGAGGATCTTTATCAACAGCTTAGCCGCATCAAAGAAGGAACAAGTCAAGACAGTGACTCAAAAACAATAAAAAATAATAACAAGAAAAACAATAACAATAATAATGTTAAATAAAAAGACAAAAGTACTAAGCCCTGTCGGCACCTACGAAGCGTTCATTGCAGCGCTTAAAGCAGGTGCTGATGAGGTTTATTTTGGAAGTGAAAAATTTAACGCAAGGCGCTTTGCAAAAGGTATTACAGATGACGAGATAAAATCTATGATAGAGCTAGCAAAGCTTTATGATATCAAACTTTGCATGACAGTAAACATTATTTTAGATGATAAAGAAGTAGTCGACGCACTTTTTTTGATAGAAGAGTATAGAAACATGGGTGTCGACGCCTTTATCATTACTGATCTTGGTTTAATATCACTTGTGAAAAAATATTTACCAGATGTCGAGGTGCATGCATCAACACAGCTAAATATAGCAAATCTATCGAGCCTTGACTGGGCTATTGAGAATGGATTTCAAAGAGCGGTTATAGCGCGTGAAAAAGACTATAGATTTTTAGAAAAAGCATCTGAAAAAGATATAGAGCTCGAAGCCTTTGTTCATGGAGCACTTTGCTATGCAGTTTCTGGTCAATGCTTAATGAGCTCACTCATAGGCGAAAGGTCTGGTAACCGCGGCACATGCGCACAGCCATGCCGTAAGATGTATGATGTTTATAGCGAAGGAAAATTATTAAAAGAAAAAATTTACGCTATATCTGAGTATGATTTAAACACTTTAGATTCAATCGATAAACTTGTGGGCCGTGTTGACAGCTTAAAGATAGAGGGCCGCATGAAAAATCCGTCTTATGTTTATCTTATAACTAAGCTATACAAGGATAAAATTTTAGGTGTAGAAAACACTCATAGACCTGACGAAGTTTTTAATAGAGGCTTTACAAAGGGTCATATATTAAAAGATGGCATGGACAAAATGCTGGTCAAAGAGAAAAAGCATTTTGAAGGCGGTTTTGAGCTAGAAGATTTTTCATTTACAAAAAAAGATATAAGTTTTGATTTAAAAGCAAAAATTGGCGAAAAAATAATTTTAACCCTTAATTATATGGATGAAGAACATATTAAAGAGTCTGAATACATAGTGCAAAAAGCAAAGACAGCTTCACTAGATAGAGAAAAAATTATTGATCCAATCATTAAGACTGGAAAAGATTTTTTAAATGTTAGAGAAGTGAGATTAGATGTAGATGAAGATGCCTTTATACCGGTTAAAGAGCTTAAATCCTTAAGAAGAGAGCTTATAGACGAGCTTTTAAAAAAAGATTTTAAGGGCGTTAACATCAATACCAAGAAAAAAGATATCTTGGCTCCGTATGACAATAAAAAGAATAATAAGCAAAAAATTATTCTTAGAGCGTCATCTTATAAAGACCTTGATGGAATTGATATAAACAAGGCTGATACGCTTAGCTTATATCTAAATAAAGATAATATTAATTTTTTAAGTAAAATAAATATCAATAAAGAGGTTTATACATCAAACGCAGCGAGCGACGAAGACATTGATGAGTACTATGATTTAATTAATGAATATGGTAAAAATATTGACTCAATCGAAATAAGTGAGCTAGGTGCATACCAAAAGTTAAAAGACTTTAATAAAAAAATTTATGCTTCATATATGATGAATATTTTTAATTCAGAAGCCGCTAAATACATGAGTGAAAGCCATTTATCGGGCTTTACATACTCACTTGAGATGAGCTTAGCACAGATGGAAAAAATCATGAACTATGGTCTAGAGACAAGGCTATTTACTTACGGATATCCTGTCGTGATGATGAGCAAGGCTTGTCCACTAGCAAATATTAGGACTGATTGCGATCAAAGATGCGAGACTTGTCCTATAAACAAGGCAAATGAACTAGTTTATGAGGATAAAGAGCGTTTCATTTTTACTCGTGAAAATAATTACACAAAGATTTATAACTCGCAAAAAATTTTTATGCTAGACAAGATGGACGACATAAAAAAATTAGGGCCAACATGTATTATCATAGACCTTGACAATGAAAATGATAAGAAGAAAATTAATGAATATATTGATAGAATTAATAATGGAGATGGAATAGACGCGATAGAAAGTTTTACTAGAGCACATTACTACAAAAAAGTTTTATAGGTGAATAAATGGACAAAGCACTCAAAGTTTTAGAATATGACAAAATAATAGAAATGCTACTAGACTTGACTCAAGGGGAGCTTGCAAGAGACTTGGTAGAAAATCTTGAGCCGTCAAATGACATAGATGAGATAAGGCGCATGCAAGAGGAAACATCAGAAGCCTACAGGGTTTTAGTGAGGTACGGAGACATAGATTACTCGGCTGCATCACACATAAAGCATCTTGTCTCAAAGGCAAGTCTTGGATCCATGTTATTTATAGAAGATTTATACGATATAATGCAAAACATCTTCTTAGTAAGCTCAATTAAGAGATATTTAAAAACATCTATAGAAGATGAAAATTTAAATTTAAATCACTTAAGAAAGCTTTATGATAGTCTAGCTTCACTTGATGATCTTAAGAAAAAGCTTAGCATGACCATAGTATCAAGAGATGAAGTTGCGGACAGCGCTTCGAGCACTTTAAGAAGTATAAGGCGTAGCAAAAAACTTAAGAATCAAGCGATAGAAGATAAATTAAATTCATATATAACTAGTGATAAAACAAAAAAATATTTACAAGATGCCATAGTTACCATGCGCGAAGGAAGGTATGTAATTCCTGTTAAAAATGAGTACCGATCAAGCGTTGAGGGCATGATTCACGACATATCTCAAAAGGGATCAACAGTTTTTATCGAGCCGATGGCAGTCGTTAAACTAAATAACGAGCTAAGGGAGCTTGAAAACGAAGAGAAAAAAGAGATAGAAAGGATACTTTATGAGCTATCAAGCGAGGTCTCTGAGTACAAGGCCTATCTTGAAACGAATGAAGAAGCTTTAAAAAGCATTTCATTTATATTCGCAAGAGCAAGGCTCGCTAGAGAGATGAGGGCGACAGAACCGATACTTAACGATAAAGGTTATGTCAATCTAAAAAATGCAAGGCACCCATTGATACCGAAAGATAAGGTAGTGCCAACAACGCTTGAACTTGGAGATGAGTACACATCGCTTATAATCACAGGACCAAACACAGGCGGTAAGACAGTTAGCTTAAAGACAGTTGGACTTATTACGCTGATGGCAAAGTCTGGATTAAACATACCATGCGATAATAATTCATCGGTAGCGGTCTTTGATAGAGTCTTTGCTGATATAGGCGATGAACAATCTATAGAGCAGTCGCTATCAACATTTTCTTCGCACATGAAAAATATTGTTCATATAGTTGAAAATGCCGAGTATAATGATTTAGTTTTATTTGACGAACTAGGCGCAGGCACAGACCCAACTGAGGGAGCGGCCCTTGCCATATCCATATTAAAGCTCTTTAGAGAGAGAAGAATCAGGACCATGGCGACGACGCATTACTCACAAATCAAATTTTATGCGCTTACGAGCGAAGGAGTGAAAAACGCGTCGATGGAGTTTAACGTCGATACTCTTTCGCCAACATATAGGCTCATCATAGGCATACCGGGCAAGTCAAATGCTTTTGAAATATCTAGAAGGCTTGGTCTTGATCAAAGTATCATTGATAGCGCGAAAGAGCTTCTTAATGAGAACGATACTCGCTTTGAAGATGTTCTTAAGGCCATCGAAGAAGATAGAACTGATATTGAAAATAAAAGAATTAAGATAAATGAAGAGAGTGAAGAGATAGAAAGGCTTAAAGAAAAACTTGAGAGCAAGAATAAAAAGCTTGAAGAAAGACAAGAGGCCATCATTAACAAGGCAAAAGAAGAAGCAAGAGAGATAGTTAAGAAAGCAAAGAACGAGAGTGCTTTCATCATAGATGAATTAAAAGATATCTCATCTTTATCGAAAAAAGAGGACAGACGAAGGCTTCAAGAGGCGAAGGACTATCTAAGGGACCTTGAAGATGAAAATAGATTAAAGATAAAAGACAATAAAAAGCGTACAAAAGAAATTCCGAAGGACATCAAACTTGGCGAAAGTGTTAGAATCATTAGCATAGACAAGTTTGGTGAAGTAGAAACACTTCCTGATGAGAAAGGTGATTTAAACATTCAAGTCGGAATTATGAGTGTTAGAAGCAATATTAAGGATATAGAGCGAAGTGAATCGAAAGAAGAAGTAAAGGCCGAGAAAAAAACTAGGTCCATTAACAAAGCTAAGTCAAAAAATATAAGTTCTGAAATAAATTTAATTGGAAGAACAGTTGATGAAGCGATACTTTTACTCGACAAATACCTTGATGATGCCTATCTTGCAAGGCTTAAAGAGGTCAGAATAATTCACGGAAAAGGTACAGGCACACTTAGAGATGCAATAAGAGAGTATTTACAAAATAGCAAACATGTTATAGAATATAGAGAAGCAGATTATACGGAAGGCGGTTCAGGAGCTACCGTAGCTGTTATTAAGTAGGAGGTAATTATGATAAATTTTAAGGAAAAAGTAAGAGATGCGTTAAGCACAGTAATTGAGGGACTATCTAAAGAAGAGATAGAAAACCTAATTGAAACACCGCCATCGTTTGATATGGGCGATTACGCCTTCCCAGTATTTAGACTAGCAAAAACATATAAGAAGGCACCTAATTTAATCGCTGAAGAGATTAAAGAAAAATTATCACATAATGAATATTTTGACAAAGTAGAAAATGCAGGACCTTATGTAAACTTCTTTATCTGTAAAGAAAAACTTCTAGAAACAGTTTATAAAGAGATAGAAGAAAAAGGTGATATGTATGGTTCATCAGATATGGGTAAGGGCAAAAATGTTATAGTTGAGTTCTCATCTCCTAACATTGCAAAACCAATGCACATAGGTCATATAAGATCAACAGTTATTGGTAACGCTCTTTATCATATATTCAAGCACCTTGGCTATAACACAATCGCCATCAATCACTTAGGCGACTATGGTACTCAATTTGGTATGCTTATAGCAGCTTATAAATTATGGGGCGACAGAGAAGCTATCGAAAAGAATCCTATTGATGAACTTCTTGATTTATATGTAAGATACAATAAGCTTCAAGAGCTTGATCCGGCTGCAAGAGACACAGCTAGAGACTGGTTTAAAAAGCTTGAACAAGGCGATGAAGAAGCAACTGAGATATGGACTTGGATGAAGAAGCTTTCAATAGTTGAGTTCGAAAAAGTATATGATATGCTTGGAATAAAATATGACTCATACAAGGGAGAGGCATTCTACTCAGACAAGATGCCAGCAGTTATCGAAGAGATAAAAGAAAAGAACATAGGCAAGATGGACGACGGCGCATACATCGTTGACTTAAAACCTTATGGACTAACTCCACTAATCATAGTTAAGTCCAACGGAACAACAACTTATGCTACAAGAGACATAGCTGCAGCAAGATATAGAAAGAAAACTTATGATTTCTACAAAAATATCTACGTAGTTGCCAGCGAACAAAATCTTCACTTCCAACAATGGAAGCAAGTTCTTAAGCTTATGGGAGACGAGTGGGCAGATGATTGTATACACGTTAACTTTGGCTTAATCTCATTAAAGGACGGCGCTTTATCAACTAGACAAGGAAGAGTATTAAAACTTGAAGACGTTTTAAACAAGGCAATAGAAAAAACAAGAGAAATTATTGAAAAGAGAAATCCAAATCTTGAAAATAAAGAAGAAGTAGCTAAGATGGTTGGTACTGGAGCAATAGTTTTCCAAGAGCTATTTAACCAAAGAATTAAAGATTACGTATTTGATTGGGATAAAACACTTTCATTCGAGGGAGAAACAGGTCCTTACGCTCAATACACTTATGCTAGATGCAAATCATTAATCGAAAAGAACGGCGGATTCGATCCAGCTAAAGTTGATTTTAATCTAGTTAAAGATGAAGCATACGAAATTTTAAAATATGTTTACGATTTACCAAGAACTATAGTTTTAGCTATGGAAAAATACGAAGCATTCTATATCACAAGAAACATCATCGACATAGCAAAATCATTTAACAAATACTACGCAGCAAATCAAATAATTACAGATGATGAAAAGCTTACAAATTCAAGACTTGCTATAGTTGACATAGTTCAAAAAGCAATTAAAGTAGGCATGAACTTAATAGGAGTACAAACTCCAGATAGAATGTAATGAAAGTCGTATTTGTAGGTATTAACGCAAAGTTTTCACATACAAATATTGCTATAAGATATTTAAACAATGAGCTTAAAGATATGGTAGATTCTTCATTTGAGGAATTTACCATAAACGAGCCTTTGGAGAAGATTGTCTATGAGCTTCATAAGAAAGACGCCGATGTACTTATGTTTTCGTCATACATCTGGAACATTGATCATATAAGAAAAGTTATTAATTCACTTAAAAAGATTAAGCCAAGCTACACTATAGTCCTAGGCGGACCTGAGGTTAGCTTCGAAAAAGAAAGTTTTCTTAGAGCAAATCCAGCCTGTGACTACATAATTTATGGCGAGGGCGAGAGAGCTATGAAAGAATTTATTCTTTATAAAAAAGGCGAGCTAAGTATCGATGAAGTTCACAATCTAGCCTATATTAATGATAATAGATACATTAAAACTGAAGAAGCACCCCTTATCGACATGAAGGATTTAAGCTTTCCTTATGAAGATGAAGAGGCTTTGGAGCATAGAACACTCTATTATGAAGCACAAAGAGGCTGTCCATATAGGTGTTCTTTTTGTTTATCTTCAGCAATAAAAGGTCTTAGATATAAGCCTATAGATTTAGTGAAGATGGATTTAGATAGGCTAATATCTATGAAGCCGTCCATAGTTAAGTTTATAGACAGAACCTTTAACTCAAACGAAGACTTTGCCATAAATATAATCGAACACATTTTAGAAAACAATAAAACGAATACCAAATTTCATTTTGAAATCACTCTCGATAGGATGAGTGATAGATTTTACGAGACTTTAAAGAAGCTTCCTAAGGATATGATTCAGTTTGAAATTGGCCTTCAGTCGATAAACCCGAAAACCCTTAAGGCAATTCAAAGGCACAATGACCTTGAGAGAATAAAAGAGCATTCACAAAAGATTAAGGATTTAGGGACTATACATCAGCATATAGATCTTATAGCTGGACTTCCTTACGAGGATTTTGAAAGCTTTAAAGAATCTTTTAATTATCTTTATGATTTTAAGATAGAAAAAATTCAGCTAGGCTTTTTGAAAATGCTTAAAGGCTCTTTAGTTCGCTCGCAAGAGTTGATTTTTGACTACAAGTATACTGACTATGCGCCTTATGAAGTTTTGAAGAATGAATTTTTATCGACAGATGAAATAATTGAGCTAAAGAAAATTGATTATGTAGTTGACAAAATTTATAACGAAGGAAGCTTTAAAAGGACGCTTGACATACTTGAATCAAAGTATACAAGCCCATTTGCAATGTTTGAAGATTTAGCAAATTTTATAGATAAAAACTTTGGCGTGGATAAAACTATTAAAAAAGAAAATTTATATAGACTAGTCTATGAATTTTTAAAAGCAAAAGACGTTCTTTCAGATAAACTAATTGAGGCTTTAAGCCTTGATTATGCAGTAAACGTTAAATCACAGGCACCGCTAGATTTTATGCCATTTACAAAGCTTAGAGGCGACAAGCTTCATAGCCTTTTAAGAGATGAAGAGTTTAGAAAAACTTATTTATGGCAATATATAGAAGAGAAGAACAAAGACATCGTCAATAAAGTCGCCATCATACTTATGGAGGGAGCGGCATACCTTGTTGACGAGGACGTAGAAAGGATCAGTGATGATTATGTTCAAAGATATAATTTATACAAACACAGAAGCGTTTAAAAGGCTATTTGTAACAATTAAAGACAATTTTTTAGTTTTAATCATAACAATGCTTGGACTATTTGCCTTTGATTATGTGACAAATATAATAAGCATGGCACTTGCTATGGCTTTTGGCGGCGGTTTTACCATTATGCTTATAAGTTTATTTATGTATGTACTTATGCTCTTGAAATTTTCATTTATTGCAAGTCTTTTGTCAAGAATAGTGGAAGGCGAAAAAATAAGTTTAAATAGTATTTTTTATGGATATAAATACTATCTAACAAAGCTAATTAACTACGTTTTTATAACATATTTGTTTGGCTTAGCCTTAGATATGATTTTTAAAACAGGCTCCTTTTACGATCCGTACCAAATAGACCATACTTTATTAATTCAAAAAATGATAGTGAATTTAATTGCCATTTTCATTTTTAACGCATCATTTGAGACGCTTTATCAAACAGGAAATAATAGCTTTGCCATATTTACTTATGGAGCGAAATTTTTTGCAAAGAACTTTCTTCAATGGTTATTCGCGGCAATACTATTGATGCTTGCGCTTAACAATGATATATTTGCGGGTACTCTTATCTTAAGAAAACTAGTTAGCTACGTTTTATTGCCAATCATCTTTATATATAGAGGCCACCTATTCAAAATACTTGACAATTCATCAATGCGAATGAGAGCATTCAGAAGGAGAATGAACTAATGAATATAGATAGCTTTAAATATTTATTAAGCGAAATATTTTTCATAGACTTAAAAGACGAAAGAGGCGCGTTTAAGAAAAATGTTGATTATCCAGTGCTTATCAAGGACATGAGAAATATTGTAAAAGAGAATAAAGAAGACATAGATGTAAAACTATTTTTAAAGGCCATGCCAATAGTTTTGGCACTTGATAATAATTTTAAACACAAAAGTGCTTACGAAGATGTAATCAAAACTGTAAAAGATTTTGATAAGTTTTTGCTTCATGAAGCCTTAAATGAAGATACAGACATAGAGATAAGACTTATTTATGCCCATTATCTTAAAGAAAATTATGACGATATAAATTATGTATATTTATATGTCTCACTACTTGAAGAAAAATACAAAGACAAGGCCATTGACGAAGCTATAGAAATTTTTGAAAATATATATCTTAATAATAAAGAAGCAAAATACGCTTTATACAAGCTAGGCTATTACTATAGATTTAAAAAAGATTATATCAGAAGCAAGGCATACTTTGAAAAATATCTGAAGCTTGAGAACGAGCTTGAGAAAAAAGAAGAAGTAGAGGGCGTTTTGAGCCTTGACTATGAAGAGTATAAAATAGAACTAGCAGAGTACTTTATAGGCGTGAAAAAATTTAAAGAAGCATATGATATATTGATTCAAAATATTGATAATGCTAAGGACGACAGAGTTTTTTATTACTTAAGCGTTGTGATGACCATGACAGGCAATTTCAAAGAAGCGCTTGACTACGCGATAGAGGCAAGCAAGGACAGACAGAGCGCTCAGTACATGGATCAGCTTGCGATATCAAACTACAATAGCGGCAATCTTGACAGTGCCATCGCTATACTTGAAAAGCAGATAAAGAAAGAAGATTATACTCCGAGCACCAAAGAGTATTTAGAGAAGATGAAAGAACAAAGAGATATGATGAATAAATAGATGAATAAATAATAGATGAACCCTCATTGACGAGTAAGTCGGTGAGGGTTTTAGTTTGTGAGAGGCCATGATCTATGATGAGACAAAATTTCTATTCTTTCTTGTTCAAAGTGCGCCTGAGGCTCGTTCGTTTTCTTGACAACGCTCGAGTACATTTGTACGGTTAAGTCCATGCACCAAGAGAACGAGTGTTAGCGATGTTAGATTGGCCATGCATGCCTTATGCCAGAGTTTACAAAGGTATGGAGCTTAGCGAACATAGCTTTGATTAAACTTACGGCCAAGCTTGACAAAAATCTCCACTTCGCCTCATCCATCACTTTACTCCAAGAAATAATTAGAAATTTGGAATAAGATATATTGTAAAATAACGAGAGTAAGATGCAAGTTATATGTAATATAATAGTGTAAAGCGAATGGCTTGACAGCTATATAAAGTGGAGTGTAAAGTTATGGTTAAACAATTTTAAAAATAATTTAAAATTGTTTAACTTTTTTTTAAAAAACCCTTGACAAAGTAAAAAATAAATGGTAGAATGGATAAGTCATCTGGAAAGACCAGAGGGCAAGCAAAACTGAATAAAAGTGAAAAGAACGATTTAAACCAATCAATTTTTTTATTGATAAATAATTTCGAATTTAAGAGCCAAGGTTAACTTGGGATTAAATAAACCATTTAATCGAGAGTTTGATCCTGGCTCAGGA
>NZ_JBXXYC010000003.1:0-130043 GCF_057222035.1 Fenollaria sp.
ATATGTTGTTTGACACCTTCTGGCGTTTCCATCCACTTTCCTTGTTTGTATAGTTCTACGCATTCTTTTTTGAATTCATAACTATATCGCATAAAAATACCCTCCTTACTGGTTTGTCCAGTAAAGAGGGTACATATCATTATTTTCTCTATCCTATATTTTTTATTTGTGTTAAATTATTTAATTAATCACACTAATTTTGCTGGAAAAGAAGAACCTCGTCCATAAATGGCCGTGAACCTTGGTGCTTCGCACTACGATGAATTGGACGTACCAGATCAAACAGAGTTTGTAGGAAAAATGAGATGATTGGGCGAAGTGGAGATTTTTTTCAAACGGAGCGTACACATAGTACGTGAGTATTGAAAAAAATCGAACGAGCTCAAGGGCTCATTTGAAGAACCTCGTCCAAACGGACGAGAACCTTGGTGCTTCGCACGAACACAAAATTATTTGTGATACGCTTCGTTGTTTATTATCTTAAAGCACCTAAACACCTGCTCCATCAAAACCACTCTCATTAGTTTATGATTCATGGTCATTCGTCCAAAGCTTAGCTTTAAATCTGCTTTATTCGAGACTTTTTTATTAAAGCCGTTTGACCCGCCTATAATCAAGGTGATTTTGGAGTAGCCTCTTACGCTTACGTTTTTAATCTCTTCTGCAAATTCTTCGCTTGTTAGAAGCTTTCCCGCTATCTCAAGTGTGATGACATAGCTTGTTTCATCTACTTTCGTAAGTATTTCTTCTGATTCTTCATCTATAATCTTTTCAAGCTCGGCGTCTGAGAGTTTATCTGGCTTGTCTCTATCTTTGAGTTCTATAATATTAAGGCTAGCGAAGCGCGAAATTCTTTTTTTGTACTCGTCTATGGCTTCGTTTAAATATTTTTCCTTAATTTTCCCAAGTACTATGAAATCTATCTTTAGCATTATTCCACCTCGTATAAAAGTGTTCTTTTTAATCTGTGTGTGACTCTTAGCCTAAAGTCGTCTGCCTTTCTTCCCGACTGAAGCAATTCTTTATAAACTGTCATATAAGCGAGTTTTTCTGTGTTGTTCTCGTGCGATAGATGTGCTAGAAAAACTAATTCGTTTTTGTCTTTGAGTGACTTTTTAATCAGGTCTGCTGCCTGAACATTGGACAGATGTCCTTCTGAACTTTTTACTCTTCTCTTTAGGTAGTAGCTATATGGGCCATTCTCAAGCATTTTCTCGTCGTGATTGCTCTCGATGTAATAAATGTCTGAGTCTTTGATTGCTTCTTCAATACCATCATCAACAAGGCCTGTATCTGTCAATATGCTGACCTTTTTATTTCCTGCGTATATGGCAAGACCAACTGGGTCGTAGGCATCATGAAACACTTTAAATGGCTTTATCACAAGATCTTTCACTTCAAATGCGCCATCAAAAATGTGCACGTGGCTCTCTTTTACGCAGCCGATGCGTGGTAGTGAAGCAAGAAAGGTTTTTTCGTTGGCATATAGCTTGGCTCCATACTTTCTTGAGAGTATTCCTGCGCCTTGAACGTGGTCTCTGTGCTCGTGTGTTAAAATAACTGCGTCTAGGTCTTTGATGTCTGTACCTATCTCTTTGAGTGCGTTTTCTGTTGTCACGCCATTGAGCCCTGCATCTATCAAGATTTTGCTGTCTTTATATTCGATGTAGGTCGCATTGCCACAGCTTCCTGAGCTCAATGAACAAAATTTTAATAAGTCTTTCATATATTTCCCTTCATTATAATATCATCTTGTAACCGTCTGAGAAAGTGATTCTCCAGTGCGGTACGGCTCTAAGCCTTGTAATCTTAAGTTCACTCGCTTGATCGAGCGTAACTTGGTCTAGATAGTAGCACATATCTACTTTGTCAATGGTTTTGCCCTTTACCTCTGGTTTATCGATTATGGATAAAATTTTATCCTTCACATCGGCAAGTGTAAAGAGTTCGTCCTCTGTGTTGATGTATTCAAGGCACATTGCGTCGACTCTCCTCACGCCTCTTTTGTCGATAGTGAAGTTAATAAATGAATTTTCTAAATAAATATCGTCGTGCTTGACAGCGAAATGCACTTGGTAGCTATCTTCGTCCAAGTAAGCGCCGTCAAAGACCATGCCTCTAATCATGAGCTCTTTATCTCTCATAAAATCATTGGCAAGCTCTATGGCCTTATCCATGCTCATGTCTGGATATTTTTCTTCATCGGAAGCGTCCATGTAGCTAAATAGCGTTCCTTGTGATAATGAGACGCTTCTTTCGCCCTTTGTTAATAGTTTTAGATCGTATCTGTCATCGAGCTCTGCCTCGCCATTAAAAAAGTTTTTATTAATCTTATCAAGATCAAAATCGTAGTACTTAAGTATATATCCCTTGTACTCGCCGCCTTTTTTGAGCTCTTTCTCGTTTATATTTATTTCTTGTGCTTTAAGTATCTCGATTGCATCATCTTTGCTGATGGATAGACTTCCGCCGTCTTTATTTTTTTTCATATACATGGTTAATAGTACGGCATCTATAATCAAAAAGCACACTAGGAGTATGGATTTAGCTTTGTTCCAGTTCATAATCTCTCTCCTTTATCAGCCTAAATGTTTTTGCATCGAATATGAAGTAGCCTTTTTTCGTGTCAATACGAATCTTTGGCGTAATCGCCTCATCCTCGTCTTTCATCACAAGATAGACTATACTGATCTTGTCGATGGACTTAAGCGGGTTATCATCTGTTCCTGTGTGGAATAGTATAGCATTTTTATCGATTAATTCAAGTATGTTTTTGGTATAAAAAGCTTCTGCCGAATCTTTATTGAAGCTTGCCTTATTAACTGAGGCGAAACGCACTTCGTCCATGAATACATCTACTGATGCATAGTGGTCGGAGTCTTTTTCATAATTTAGCTTGAGACCATCTAAGTAATAGTCAAAACTTATTCTATAGCCAAGGCTGTCTTCACTAGTAATTTCCTCTATCTTAGATAGTTTTAGTGGCTGCTCTTCATCTATATAGTCTTGAAGAAAGGCTATGGCTGCCTCGATTGACTTAAGTAAATTTCTCTCCTTGTAAATTTTTTTAAGTGGATCGAAGTACTCGATGGAGCCGTCGTACTTAAGCTTGATAACTTCTGAGTCGTAGCTGTATATCTTGGAGAAATCCTTCTCTTCAAGCTCTTTTAAATATTTAAACTCTTTGTTAAAAAATCTTTGTGCAAAGCTTCTTGCATTGTCCCTGTCAAGTATGTCGAAATCGTGCGCAACCGTGTATTTATCAAAGATGTAGCTTGCGTACTCGTCTTGATAAGGTATATATAAGGGGCTTTTCTCGCCAAGTATAGTCGATGCGTTATAATAATAAGTTAAATTTGGTTTTAGCTCAAGATTATTTACTATTGAATTTGGAAGTGAAAGCGATGTCTTAAGCTCTGTGATCTTGTATATGGACGCATCTGTCTTGAACATGGCGCTGCCACTATAAAGAAGTATAGCGACTTCCTTAAGATTCTTATCGTCGTTGATAAAATTATTTTTCTCCATGATATTAAAAGTTCTTGCGATTAGTCTTAGTGGGAACTTATCGATGAAAGTGAAAACAACTGATCTAGAGCTCTCTATGGCTTTTTCGTACTCATCTTCGCCGATAAGGCTCACTCTATAATCATTTTTCGTAAAGACATCAGAAAAGAACCCTTTGAAACTTTGGAAGAGTCCTTGCTCCCCAGGGTTGTCTAAAACAGTGTGCTTGTCTTTTGAAAAATTGACTATGGCAGTCTCGGCGCTAATGTAGTCCTTTAACTCCACCTTCTCCTTCTCTTTTGCCTCAATACCGACCTTTCTCTCGCTAGAAAAGTCTATCCATAGCTTTGAACTTAAATATATGGCAAAAATAATCAAGAAAAAAAGAAGGGCTGTCTTGATTCTTTCTCTCAATCTAGCTCCTCCTATCTCAAATTTTTTATTAGATCAATGGTTTTCATTAAACTTATGCTCTTAGAAATATTATCCGCATCGCTTAAGTATATGTAGAAAACTTTCTCCGCCTTAGCTCCGTCACTTATGACAATCTTGTTAAGTCCGCCCATAAGATTAAGCTTTTTAGAGAATATACCTAAAGATCCAACACTTATACTTGTCTTTGATAGCTCTTCATATCCATCTTCTTTGATCATTTCTTCCTCGAAGTGCTTTCTAAAATCCTCAAACTTAGTGTACTTATCCTTGTAGCTTTCAAAGTCTTTGTAGCTAACGCTTGCTAAGTAGTGCTTTATCTCGACGTTAACGTTCTTCGGCGCACTGCCATTGATAAATAATGCTTCGTCAATGGTAGAGTATATATCCTGATCAGGTTTTGAAACCCTAAATACATAAGCATCCTTTGCAATAGAAACTGATCCAATTGTGAATATGAAAAGGCATAAAATAAAGATTAAGACTTTCTTTTTCATACCTTCCCTCCTTATCTACATCTATTATAACATAGTAAGGAGGGTTTTAATATTACAGTTGTATTAAATTATTTTTATTTTATTTTTATTATTATTTTTCTTTAAATTCATCGATTAAAAAAGTGAATGTAGTGCCTATACCAAACTTCGATGTGAAGACTATATCAGCTTTGTAGGCGTTCGCCATCTCTTTAGCGATGGATAGACCAAGTCCTGTTCCGCCCATCTTTCTCGAGCGGCCCTTCTCGACCCTATAGAATCTTTCGAAAATTCTTTTTTGGTCCTTCTCAGGAATACCGATACCATTGTCAATAACATCTAGGTGTACCTTGCCAAGAACTGAATATAGTTTTACCTCGATGGTACCATTCTCATTCGTGTACTTAATCGCGTTTGAAATAAGATTTGTGATTATCTGTTCAAGCGCATCCGGATCGATAAGTGCCTTGAGAGGCTCGTCAGCGATAGAATAAATAAGTTTTTGCTTTTTCTCATCAGCAAGTATCTTTAATTTATCTATGGCATCCTTAACTTTTTCATTAAGCTCAGTGACCTTAACGTCTTCGCCGCCCTTGTAATCAATATTTGATAGAAGAAGTAGGTCAAGAACAAGTCTGTTCATCCTGTCCGCTTCTTTCTCGATAACTCCAAGGAATTTATTTTGCATCTCCTCAGGCACTCCTCCCTCAAGAAGCGTCTCTGAGTAAGACCTAATCGCTGTGATAGGCGTTTTTAGCTCGTGCGAAACATTGGCAACGAACTCTTTACGCATGTTGTCAAGCCTGTGCTCCTTAGTTATGTCTTGGAACATGATAATGATGCCTCCAAGACTATAGTCCTCGTTTTCGAAAGGTGCATAGGTCATCTTGTAAACACCGCCCTTAAGCTCTATCTCTTCTTCGCCTTCAAGGGTAAATGGATTATCAAAATTAATCGATGAAAGGCCAATCTTGTCAAGATTAAAATACCTTTGCGTGTCCCTCTTTATATCAATATCAATAAGTTTTTGTGCAACAGAATTTGCGTGAATAAGCTCGCCATGATTGTTTAGAGCGATGATGGCCTCTGTCATGTTGGTAAATATGGTCTCAAGCTTTTTTTGCTCCAAATCTTTCTCGCTAATGGTCTTGTTAAGCTCATCTGTAAGCGTGTTAAACATGGACGCAAGCTTACCAATCTCGTCCTTAGTCCTTACTTCAACCCTTTGAGTAAAGTCCCCTTCGGCAAGTCTTTTGGCCTTCGCAGTCAAGCTGCTGATAGGCGAAACTATTGACGCGGCTAGTAGATAAGCGATAAGTATGGTAACAAATATAGCCGCGATACTGATCACTGTAAGTAATTGTCTCGCTTTTTTTACGGTCGCTTCAACCATCCTCGTAGAGCTGATTACATAGACAACGCCCTTGACACGTCCACGCTCAGCCACAACTGGGTAGCTTAGGTGAACTTCTGAGTCAATGCCATCGCCTATAATCTTTTCGCTTAAATTGCCCTTTAATGCTTCAAGTAGCATCGCTTGGTTGATGGTATCGACATCGTAAGCGTTTTTGCCAACTATTAATTTAGTCTTCTCATCGTTACCCGCAATTACTGATGGGTAGCTGTCATTACTTATGACGTAGACAAGCTCGTCCGCGTTAAATCTATTCTCATTAATAACGGTTTGTATGTGCTCTATGGTCTCTTCATCGGACCAATTCTCTTTTGTGAAATATCTCGATGTCGATGTCATGGTCTCGACCTGTTTTTTGATGTCGTCTTTAAGTCCCTTCATCAGCTCATTTTCAAGTCCTGTAACTATGAAGGCAGCGACGCTCACCAAAACGAAGAGTACTAGCGACGCATAGATGATTACAAATCTAAACTTTATCGAATTAAATTTCATTTGAGATGTAATAACCCATGTTTCTTCTTGTCTTGATGTATTTGTAGTCGTCTGATAATTTTTCGTCAACTTTTTCACGAACACGTCTGATTGTTACGTCAACAGTCCTAACGTCTCCGATATAGTCATAGCCCCAAACGTCTTTTAGTAGATCAGTTCTTGAGAAAACTTCGTTAGGATGCTGCATCAAATACTTTAATACTTCAAACTCACGAAGAGTTAGCTCAACTGGCTTTTCCTTCTTGAATACTTGTAATAAAGTCAAATCAAGCCTTATGTCGCCTATGACAATGGAGTTTTCTGTAGTTTTTATTTTAGGCGCACGTCTAAGATTCGCCTCAACCCTCGCAATTAACTCTCTTATGCCGAATGGCTTAGTGATGTAATCATCCGCACCAAGCTCTAGACCCTTGACTTTATCAGCTTCTTCTTCTTTAGCAGTTAGCATAAGTATAGGGAACTTATACTTTTGTCTTAAAAGTTCAAGCGCCTTGAAACCGTCCATCTCAGGCATCATGACGTCTAGTAGCATTAGGTCTGGCTCGTGCTCGTTCACAGCTAAAAGTGCTTCCTTCCCGTCGTGAACCGCCTTTGTCTCAAAACCTTCCTTTTGTAAATTAAACTCGATAATATCAGTTATCGTTGTTTCGTCGTCAACAATTAGTATATAACCCATAGCTCCTACTCCTTATTATAACTTAGTATTTTCGTCTATGATAATGCCCTCTTTGGCATCATCATCTGTATAGTCTTTTATTTTTTCTTCTTCAATATTTTTATTTTCTTCAATATTTTCATGATTTTCATCTGTATCAATATTTTTATCATCTTCATCAGCAGAAATATTTGCATCGCCATTATCATCTTCATTAAATATCTTCATAAATTCTTCTCCGCTAATGGTTTCTTTCTCGATAAGGAATTTTGATATCTTGTCAAGTTTTGTTCTGTTCTCGCTAAGTATGCGCTTTGCCTCATCATAGGCCTTCGCGATAAGCTCTTTGACTATGGCATCGACCTTGGCAAAGGTTTCTTCACTTGCAGTGAATTCGCCAGCGCCGCCTAAGTAGCGATTGCCTTCGCTCATTAAGCTCATCATAGGGAAGTCATCGCTCATACCGTAGCGCATAACCATGTTTCTTGCGATGTTTGTAATCTGCTCTATATCGTTACTTGCGCCAGTTGTAATCGCTCCAAAGACTAGATCCTCAGCCGCTCTACCGCCAGATGCAGTAACCATCATATTGAATAATTCTTCTTTATCCATAAGGAATTTTTCTTCTGTATCAGATTGTAGTGTATAGCCGAGTGCGCCCGATGTTCTTGGAATGATGGTGATCTTTTCAACTGGAGCGCTCTTTTTCTGAACTGCTGCGACTATCGCGTGACCAACTTCGTGGTAGCTGATCATTTCACGCTCTTTCTTTGATATAATCATAGTTTTTCTTTGATATCCAACTATAACTACTTCGACTGACTCTTGTAAATCCTCTTGTATAACGAAATCTCTTTTATGTCTAACCGCTCTAAGTGCCGCCTCGTTCACGATATTTGCAAGGTCTGCGCCCGATGCACCAGCTGTTAGTAGACCAATCTTTTTGAAATCTACATCGTCTGACATCTTGATGTTTTTCGAGTGAACCTTAAGTACCGCGATTCTGCCATTAAGGTCTGGTAGCTCAACTGGTATACGCCTGTCGAAACGACCGGGACGTAATAAAGCTGGATCAAGTACTTCAGGCCTATTTGTTGCCGCAAGTACTACAATACCCTTCTTCGAGTCAAAGCCGTCCATCTCTGTAAGCAATTGGTTTAGGGCCTGCTCTCTCTCGTCGTTTGATGAAAAACTGCCTTCACGCGACTTGCCTATGGCGTCTATCTCGTCTATAAATATAATGCAAGGCGCTTTTTCTTGAGCCTCTTTGAATAAGTCTCTAACCCTCTTGGCTGCAAGTCCCACGAACATCTCTACGAAGGATGAACCCGATATGGAGATGAATGGCACGTCAGCCTCGCCCGCAACTGCTTGAGCAAGAAGTGTTTTACCTGTGCCCGGTGGTCCTACAAGAAGCGCGCCCTTTGGCAGATTGGCGCCGATCTTGGCATATCTTTCTGGGTAGTGAAGGAAATCAACTATCTCTAGAAGCATATCCTTAGCTTCTTCTTGGCCAGCAACGTCTTGGAAAGTTTTCTTTTGCTTGCCCTTTACATAAACTTTGGCGCCTGATTTACCGAAGCCAAATTTATCAAGGCCGCCTCCCATATCCTTAAATAATATTTTTGATAATATCAGTCCCATAATCAAAAATGTCGCTATAGGTAATAAAAATCCTAAAATTTTAACTAATATCGATGGCTCTTCGATAATCTCGCTACCGAAGTGAACGCCTTTTGCCTCAAGTTTTTCAGTAAGGCCAGCGTAGTCCCACTCGCCTGTGATAAAGACTCTGACCTCTTTGTCTGAGTCTTCACTACCCATGATAGGCTTGCCATTTTTATCTAATTTTGCTTTTTCGAATTTTAATTTCTTTTCATTGTTTTTATCACGAATCGCCACGTATTCTGGTTTTAGCTGAAAGACAATGTTTCCGCCCATCTTTTGTACTCTATCAACAACGCCCTCGTCAATCGCTTCCAAAAAAGCATCGTAAGTAACTTTTTCAACTTCTGGCTTCATAAAGTCCCTCATGAAGAAGATGTTGAAAAGGTAGGCAATGATAAGTATAACTAAATAGTAATATATGAGAGATTTTTTAGGTCCCTTTTTATTTTTATTGTTCTTATTCATTTCTTCACTCCTTTATAAGTATATATACCCATGTGCATATACTTAGCTTCTTTAATTCTAACACAAAAATCGTTTTTTTTCAATAAAGCGGAGCATAAAAAAAGAACTGCTCTCACAGTTCTTTCTTGTATAAAATATTTTACATATTAATAGTTTGTTACTACATAAGCGCTCGCATTTGGATTAAAAGTAAATTGCACGTAGCTCCTCTTAACTAAATCGGCCTTAGTCTTGATAGGCTTGTTAAATACATTTATATATCTAACTTTGTCAAACATTTTAACAGATGTTTCATTTGAGCCAGCCACAACGTAAACATTTTTACCCATCTCGGCAAGTTCCTTGAATTTTGCGTGAAGAAGTGCCGCCTCTTTCTTATCAGTAAAGCCGCCCTTGCCAAAGACTGGGCTTGTCATAGTCACGACAATGTTATTTTGAGTGACATTCTTAAGATTTGATGTGATGTAGCTCCACTCATTTGCGTCCGATAGCCTTAAAGATCTCTTCTTAGTGTTAAGATTTAGTATAAATGCATTTGCTGTCGCACTTGTCGAGAAGACATTTGCATTCTTAAGAAGATTTTTCGAAACAGCCTTTTTAAAATCATTGTCATAGTTATTTAGTAAAATGCTTGTGTCAACTTTGTTCACTTTGTTGATGATGGCAGTCTTGGCGCCTTCGAAATTTTTGTCTTGATTAGCATCATAGCCACTAACTACAAGGTATTCGCCGCCACTAGTTTTTTGAACAAAGCCATTTTGACCGTCAGCTAATACAGATGAATTGTCTATGGCGTTTTCAAATTTGTGTTCATAAAGTAAATCGATCGCGTCAACTAAGATTTTTGACTTAACCATGGCAGAGTTATTGGAGCTGCCAACGTAGATATTTAAAAGGGTATATGGATATGCCTCGTTGTCAGGAACTTCTGCCTCAAGATATCTATAATCATTAAAATTAATTTTTTCAGAGAAAGTGATTTGCTCAGCAAAACCTTCGCTGTCCTTGATAGTTGCCTTAAGCATAGCGCCCTTCGCGTCGCCCTTAACCCACATGCCGAGCCTCTTTGGTTTTCCTTCTAAAACAGGAGCCTTCTTAAAACTTATAAAAGCAGCTCTTGAGTCGTCAAGCTTTGAAAAATCATAATTTAGCTCGACTGCTCCGCTTCCTTGCTTAGCGACCTTTGAAATCTTTAGGCTAGAAGATACCTTATCTGCTGGGAAGCTCGATGCCTTAATATTATTTAAATTTTCAAAATCAAGAAGCGGCTTAGAAATAAATCCAATAGTTACAGGTATGTTCTTGTAAGTATTTTTATAGCCCATAGTGATGTAGCCGTAACCAATATCGCTAGATGCTGTGAAAACGTTTCCACTCATAGAGCCAACAGTTCCCCAGATTGAGAAATTAATGCTCGAAGTCGGAATTTTAGCGCTGCGGCCTTGATCATCTAGGCCAATAATATCCTTTATAGTGAATTTATCGCCAGGTTTTGCGTTTATCTTTTCAGTGGAACTCCTTAGCTCAACCGGTTCAGAGAATACTTCGATGTTTTTAGTGTCACTCGCTCCTTGATAAGATACTGTTACTTGTGAAGTGCCTTCGGCTGTGCCGATGAACGAGCCATTCGCACAAGATGCGCCATTCGTAGCACTTGCACTTACTGCATTTGCGTCAACTCTAACTGGATTATTGCTTGCGTCATAAGCCTTTACACTGTATGCTACAGGAACGCCAGGAAAAGCCTTATCAGTATCAAGATCAAGCTCAATTCTTGCTACCGCTCCCGGATTGTCGCTTGAGAAAACGCCAACGCCCGATACAACAGCTCTTGGAGTGCCGCCCGATGGCTTGTTGATAATCTCAGCCTTATCCATCGCCTTAGTCTTTTTGACCATGGTAGTCGATCCGCCGCCATCAAGATTCATCGCGTTGTAGCAGCCGAAACTCTTAAATATTTCACCAAATTCCTTTTGAGTAAGACCAGCGTAGCCATTTCTTCCGTCAACAGTGATGATGACTATCTTAGAGCCGTCTTGAGATACACCAATACCAGTTCTTGGATGTCTTCCTTTGTTAACAATATTAGTTTGCATAGCAACACCATTCTTCAAGATGATGGAGCCGCCACCCATAGCAAATTTTAGTGCCTTGTAGTCAACATTTGATGTTACCTGTAATTCAAGAGGCGTACCCAAAGTAAGACTAGCTAGAGGAGAGTTATTTTGGCTAAGCACATAGCCATCTTCAGGTATATCAAAAGGCTCTCCGTTCGTTCTGATATCAGCGACAACACCATTCTCCACAAGAACTTCAGTCATGTTCGCAGCCTTAGCTCCAAAACTTTTCTTGCCCCAATCCCTTGTTAGTAGAGATAAATATTTGTATCCGCCGTAAGCCTTGTTAAAGCCGCTAACGTGGTATTTTGCACCAGTCAATTGATTTAAGATATCAACAGATTGATCGATATATCCAAGCTGCGAGTCGCCAGCACTGCTTTGATAAAATACAGGCAATTTGTTCTTGCCCTCTTGAGCCGAGCTGATAAGCTTGCCGTCATTGACAATCATACCAAGAGTCGATGGATGCGGTTGATAGTTAAAATAGTCGCCGTTAACACCAGCGATAGCGCCACTAACATTGACCATGTCCCTAACATTCGATCTGTGAGAAACACCCTCAGTATTGAATATCGCCTTAATCTCATTCATTTGATTAGTCGTGTCAATAGTCAAGACATTTAAGTTTTGCCAGCCCTCAGAAGTAAATCTCTCGATGTGCGCGCGATGCACACCGCTCGCTAGATACTCTTCCTTTCTCTCTTCGTTAATTATATAAGCTAAAGAACTTTGACTTAAAATCGAAAATGCAAGCGTAGCGCTTAGCGCAATACTTGCGATGCGTTTAAATTTCATTATATCCTTCCTTTCATTTCATACACATCCATTATATACCAAAATATAAAATTTTTGTTAAAAATATGGCAATTGTAACTATATTGAAATATTGGAGATAGATTTTTTAAAATTATGAAAAATTAAGAAAATAGAAGAAAAACTATAATAATAATAGATATGTTAAGAAAATATGATTTATTTCCACTTGCAAGAATCTTATTAGAAAGTTATAATAGATAAGTAATATTTCGGCGGGGTGTAGCGCAGTTTGGTAGCGCACGTGGTTTGGGACCATGGGGCCGGGAGTTCGAACCTTCTCACCCCGACCATAATTTAGAGAGAACTATTCGTTCTCTCTAATTTTTTTGCGTTCAAACGAGCCCTTGAACTCGTTCCCTCCTCAGCAATGCTCACGTACCATATGTACGCTCCGCTTGCTTCGTCAGTCCACATCGTCCAATCATCTCGTTTGTTCCGCAAAATCGTATTGTTCTCTTGTAAATATTTAATTAAAATTGTTGTTTTAGTTAATATAATTGCCACGATACTTATTTTAATTAATTAGATCAATTTTTTATCTTCTATCTAATCCATATACATATATGCGGAAGTGAATAACCCTGTACTTACCCTTTAAGCAACACAGAGCAAACGAGGTGCTAGTACGAAGTATCCAAAATACTTAGTTCTAAGATCAAACTAAAGGGCTCGTTTGAATCGTATCTGATCAAACATGTTTCTTAGGAAAAATGCGATGATTACGCGAAATGGAGATTAGAGGCAAGCGGAGCGTACACGCGAGTACGTGAGCATTGGCGAGAATCGAATGAGCGTAAGGGCGAATTTTAACAAGAAACACTATAAAAAACAAGGGTCAGTTTTATAAACTGACCCTTGATTACTATGTAGTGCACCCGACTTCGAACGGCTCCCCCAAGTGTTACCACAACAGACAGCTCCCGAACGGCACCCTCGCGGCACACACAAATACATACTTATCGCTGCTTCCGCCAGGACCTGACGAGGTTCGTAAGATTTATGTTGCGCAAGAACCCTTCGTTCAACACCTCTTATTGTGGGCAAGCCTCACAGGAGACGCCCTCTGGTCGGGAATTCATTCCATATATAGCGGATTTATGGTTACAGGATGCCGCTACCTTCCCAACTAGCACGTGGCGGAGAGAAGGGGATTCGAACCCCTGATACGCTTAAACCACGTATACCCGCTTTCCAGGCGAGCGCCTTCAACCAACTCAACCATCTCTCCACGCTGATTGTTTTACAAAGTTTTTTAACTTGACTTAACCATTATAGTATAAATAGCCTTCATTGTCAAGATATTTAATTTAAACAAAAAAGATCCGCCCAAATCGATGAGCGGATCCTTCATAGGACTTTATAAATTATTTAGATAATACTTTTCTTGTTAGAGTTACTTGTTTATTGTATTGATCCCATATGATGTCAGAACCATCAATTAATCCAAGTGCTCTTGCAATATTAGCTATTGGAAGCATTGTTCTACTGCTCTTAATTTCTGGCTTAACATCGCTTGTGTAAGTTATACCATTAACAATAATTCTGTTAGACTTTACAGGTATTTCAACTCTTTGAGTTAAATCCCAAATAATAACAGTCTTTGTTTCAGGAACCCAAGATACTTGTAAGCCAAGAGCTTCAGCAACGTATCTTAGAGGAAGCATAACTCTTCCGTTGTTAACGTAAGCAGGAGTGTCCATTTGATGAACAGTGTGAACATTTTTGCTAACTTTGTCTAATACGTTTGAACCGATAGCGATAACAGCCTTGTTTTCGTAAACTTGTGGAAGTTTCTCTGCTTCAGCTTTTGCCTTAGCTTCTTCTTCTTCCTTCTTAGCAGCTTCAGCCTTCTTTTGTCTTTCGTAATAGTTGTCTTTCTTGTTTCTATAGTAATAGTAGTCATCGTAGTAATAACCATAGTATGACCAGTCAGTAAATTCTACATAAACAGTAACGTTGCCACTTGGCATTGTGAATTTATCACTTGTATTGTATAATGAGTTGTCATATACGCGTCCGTAGTACCATGGTCTGTATCCGTTACGTTTGTAGTAATACCAGTTATAGTAGTAATCGTCGTCATCATATCTGTCATCCCAGTTTTTGTAGTTCAAATAGTGACTTCTGTGTTCATAGCGTAGGAATTCGTGATAGTTACTGTAGTGATTGTAGTAGTACTTAGAGTTTCTATATTCGCTATAGTAACTAAAGTAGTCATAGTAAGAATCACCGTAATAGTATCCAGGATATCTATCGTAGTAATAGCTATTGTAATAATTGTTAATAGTTTGTTCTACGCTTGTGCCATTAACCATAAAGTAAACTCTAGAAACTACATAACCGTACTTAGGTTTAACTGTTACAGTTATCTCATCATTAGCATCAGCAGTTCTCTTATTTACTTCAATATTGCCATAAGTTGTATATCCTGTGTCTATAGTGTAAATGCCAGTTTTTGGTGCTGGTTTTGGATTAGCTTTTTCTTTTGCTTCTTTAAGAATTTTTTCTACATCATCTTTTTTATCAGCTTTATCAATTTTATCTTTAAATTTATCTTGATCTTCTTTTGATAATTTATCTAATTTATCAACTTCTGCCTTAGCATCTGTTTTAGCTTTAGCTAAAGCTTTCTTTTCTTCTTCTTTCTTTTCTTCTTTTTCTTTTTCTTTTTCTTCTGCTGCTTTCTTTGCGTCTTCTTTTGCTTTTGTTACTGCAGCTTTAACATCATCTACAGTATTAGCTGCTTCTATTGCTTGTAATGCAGCTTCTTTATTAGCTAAATCTTTAACTTCATCTTTTGCTTTTCCTTTTGCATTATTAAGTGCTTGCGCTTTTCCAAGCTCAGTTGCTACAGCATTTTTGTCTTGAGCATCAGTAATTGCTTGCTTTGCTGCATCTTTATTAGCTTGTGATAAATCACTTAATTTATCAACTTCGTCCTTAGCATCTTTTTTAGCTTTATCAAGTGCTTCTTTATCCGCTTCTTTCGCTTTATTTACAGCCGTATCTACTTCACCTTTATTAGTAGCCGTTTCAATAGCGCCCAATGCAGTTTGCCTATCTGTATCAGATATGTTTTTTAAGTCATTAACAGTTTTCTTAGCATCTTTTTGTGCTTTTTGAAGTTCTGTTTCTTCTGCTCCTGCAGCTGGTTGTCCTGCTCCTGGTTCTGTTGGTGAATCAGTAGCAAATACATTCATTGGCATTACTGCTACTAGCATCACGAATACCATTAGCATAGCCAAAATATTTCTAATCTTTTTCATACTACTACCTCCCGTGTAGAATAATTTTGAAAGTCCTAATAATTTCTTTCTTATCTATATTATACATCTTAATTAAACCATTTGCAATATAAAAAACATTTTTTAACCAAAATGTAATATAATATTATACTATGCTAAAGGTGTTTAATATAAATTCTATCAATGAAGAAATTTTCCGTAGTGGCAAAGCCATAATCATAATCAAAAATATATTAGCATTGCCATAAACTTAAATAAGTGGTATAATACTCTTTGGGTGATAATATGGATTTAAAAAGCACTATAAGGGTGATCGAAGGCTTCCCGAAGGAAGGGATTTCTTTTAAGGATATAACTACGCTTCTTAAGGATAAGGACGCTTTCAGATGCGCTATAGATGAATTGGAAAAAAATATCGAGGGTCTTGGCGCTGAGTACATCGTTGGTCCTGAAGCAAGGGGCTTTATGCTTGGCTGCGCGCTTAGCTACAAGATGGATCTTGGCTTTATTCCTGTTAGAAAAAAGGGCAAGCTTCCGGCTAAGACTGTATCTTTCTCTTATGAAAAGGAATATGGTACTGACACTATCGAGATTCACAAGGATGCGATCAAGCCTGGTACTAAGGTTGTTGTAATTGATGACCTTCTAGCAACTGGAGGAACTGTTGAGGCTGTGAAGAATCTTCTTGAAAAGATGGGTGCGGAGATTGTCGCTTTTGAATTTTTGATTGAACTAACTGACTTAAAGGGCCGCGACAAGCTTGATGGCTACAAGGTTGACTCGCTGATAACTTATAATGTATAGTATAGAAAAAAAAGAAATTGAGCGCTTCATAATCAAGAGCTACAGAAAAGAGCTTTGGAAGAAATTTCTTAAGGCGATAAATGATTTCAATCTGATTGAGGAGGGTGACAAAATTTTGGTCGCTATCAGCGGCGGAAAGGACTCGATACTTCTTGCGAAGATGTTTGAAGAGCTGAAAAAGCACTCGATTTTTAATTTCGATGTCTCTTATGTGAGCATGGACCCTGGCTTTACTAAGGAAAACAGAGAAAAACTAGAGGAGCTATGCAAATTTTTGGGGATTGATTTACAAATATTTGAGACGGACATATTTGAAGTCGCTGAAAAACTTGCTGGTGACTACCCATGCTACATGTGTGCTCGTATGCGCCGCGGCGCTTTGTATGGCAAGGCGAAGGAGCTTGGCTGCAACAAGGTCGCTTTAGGCCATCACATGAATGATGTGGTTGAGACGACACTTATGAACATGCTCTACGCTGGTACTTTCAAGACCATGCGCCCTATTCTTGATAGCCAAAACTTTGACGGGCTAAAACTAATTAGGCCTATGTACTACATAAAGGAAGATGATATTAAGAGGTGGCTCAAGAGAAGTGATCTCAAGGCTTTGGACTGCGCCTGCTCTGTTACGAAGAAAAGAAGCGGCAATATACGCTACGAGATAAAAGACCTTGTCGCAAAGCTTATGGAGACAAATAATATGGCAGAGAGAAATATTTTGAATAGCGCGATGAATATTAATTTGGACTCTTGTGTTAAGTGGGAGATTGACGGCAAAGAATTTCTTCTTGGGGAAGAAATTCTTAAATAGTTCGCATTCAAGCGAGCCCTTGAACTCGTTCCCTCCTCAGCAATGCTCACGTACTGCGTGTACGGTTAAGTCCATGCACCAAGAGAACGAGCTTTGCGAAGTTCGATTGGCTATGCATGCCTTATTCCAGAGATCACAAAGGTATGGAGCGAAGCGAACATAGCTTTGATTGATCTTACGGATCGCTTGCTTCGTCAGTCCACTTCGTCCAATTCAGCTCAAGTGTCTTGCACCAAGGTTCTCGGGACCCATTCAAAGCGAAGCTTTGTAAATGGGTGAGGTTCTTCCTTGCTCTGCGAAGTCCCATGGTCGGACTATGATTCGGTGTAATGAAATGTAAGTTTTGTGAATAAATGAAAAAAGATATTTTTCGAAAAATTTATAAAAAGTGGTCGCATTTAAATTTTTTATTAAAAAAAACATTAAATTAAATTAAATTATAATATAAATGCAAAATGGCTGGAGTGATCCAGCCATTTTACTTATGTTTATCTTATTTATTGACTATTATATTTTTATCCAATATTTTAATCCCATTCCTAGAAAGCTCTTCATAAGCAATTTTGCGCATTTCCCTTTCAATTCGCCACTGCTCTCCTGGAATCGTTTTTGTAGCACAGGTGATAATTATTCCATTATTATTAAAATCAGTGATACCCCAAACGCTTACATTTTCAATAACTGCGTGGTCGTCGTCAACTTTTTTAAGCGCCTTAGTCAAGACATCCATCGCCATTTGCGCGTCGGCATCGTAGGCTATAGGCACGGTAATTAGCGCTCTTTGGATGTTTTTGTTCCTGTTAGTCACGACCCTTATCTCGCCGTTTGGAATTACGTGCAATTCCCCGTTATAATCGCGGATGGTTGTCGTGCGAAGGCCGATTTTCTCGACAATGCCAGTCTTTCCAGCGACTGTGATGTCGTCGCTGATTGCAAAACTATCTTCAAGCATTAAGAATATCCCGCTGATGATGTCCTCAACAAGACTTTTCGCTCCGAAGGAGATCGCGATACCACCTATCCCAGCAGTTGTAATGATTGCAGAAGTATTTACCCCGAAAATCCTTAGCGCCGACAAAAACCATGTAAATATAATTATGACAGTTGCGAAACTTTTCAAAACGCTTAGAACCGTCTTAAGCCTCTTCGCACCGATGGTTCTGAGCTTATCGTATTTTTTCTTTGCAAGCCTCGATATGACTAGGCCAATAACTTTCACAACCAAGATGGCTATGATGAGGTAAAGAAGCACAAGTGCGACTTTTCCTAAAATATTTAGCGCTCCCGCCTCATTTGTAAAATATATTTTTAATTTCTCTAGCATCCTTTCCTCCTAATCTTCGCTTAAAAATTTGCACATGGCGTCCATCGCCCTCAAATCCATGAGCATGCCCATGTGTGTGCTTTTTATTTTTTGAAATTTTTCTCTAATTTCTTCTGGCATCTCGTCAAGACTTTGACCCATGCACGCTGAAAACATTGGCACTAAGCCATCGCCTTCCTTTGTCACCATCTCTTTGATTATGGTCTCATTCGCATCATCCACGCTGTAGTAGCCCGAAACCTGTGTGTCTATGCCCTCTCCAACTATAAACATGGTTCTAGGCCTATACAATAGATTGATGGGCTCTGAAAAACTTCTGTGGCGCCTATAATTTTTTGCTTTTTTCAAAAAACGCCCGAAGCGAAGCGCACCAAGATAGCTTTTCATGCGGCTTTGAATTTCGCGTGGCTTAAAATCTTCGGAAGCACCTGCCTCATGAAGTTTTTCTAGCAAATCATCGTAGTCCTTATATTTTTTGGATATAATTTTTTCAAAATTTTCTTTATTTAAAATTTTTTGATAAGGGTAGGCGCAAAGCATCTTCTGCGTTGGATATAGCTCTACAAGCCCATCGTAGCCTTGAACAACTTCCTTTTCTATGCCAAATAAATTTTCCAAAATGACATCTTTTATCCCACCAAAAATATTTCCACTCGCCATTTGGTTGTAAGCGTGAGGCGCGCCCTCATAAGGCGTGCAAAGCGAAATGAATTTGTCGACGCGTCCGCCATGTTCACGGATATAGTGCGCTGCAACAAGGCCTCCCATGCTGTGAGCAACTATGTCGACCTTGCCTCTTTTGCGAATGGTCTTGATAAAGGCGTCGAGCTTGTTCATCGTCAAAGTGTTGGATTTACGCCAATCGTATGAAAATTGATAGATGGGCCTATTCGGAAACTTGATGAGAAGCGCATTTAGAAGAACCGCGTTCGCAGCGCCCGGTCCCACGTGCCTGTCAAAAACCTTTAAGCCTCTGAAGTCGCCCTCTTGCAGTCCGTATGCCTCGTTCGTGATTTTGAGATCCTCGTTAAGCTCCTTGGCATCGTAGCCTTGTGGCAGCCATAGCCTTTTTGCGTGCTCTTCATTATCACCAGATATCATCCCAGTTTTGCGCTCAATATCACTTAGATATTTTTCGTCAATGGTAAAGAGCTCACTGCCAGAAATCCCTGGAATGAAGATGATGGGCTTGGCATCGGGCACTTTAGTTTTTTCTTCAGCAATAATATTTTTATTATTTTGACTAATTTTGTCAATTTTGAAAATCTTGTCAATTTTGCTTTTTTTGTCATGATTTTTCCTATTATTATTAGCTTTGCTATTGGTCTCGCCTTTAAAAATCTTTTCTATTCTTATAGCTTTGTCATGATTTTTCTTATTATTAGCCTTGCTAGCAAAAATATTTTTCTTTTTCTTTTTATTATTATTTTTATCAGAAAAAATTTCATTTATATTAAATAAATCAAACATATCATACACCTCTTGTATAAATAAATTATATCATATATCGGTGTGGATTTGTTATGATAAATCATTTTTGATAAAATACACTAATTTTAGAATATAATTAGATTATTTGGGTAAAATATAGTAGCAAGGATTTATTTATAAAAATATTTATTAAATCAAATTAATTTTGCAAAGAAAATTTGATGAAGCAAATTAATTTCGCAAACAAATAATTTTTTTGCTACATAAAAAGAAAAGTGATTTTCACGAGCGAAGCATTCGGAGAAAACTGCATTAGTGAAAAAAGATATGTTCCGAAAGCAGCGCATTGAGACAAATTGCTTCAATTGCTTAGAGAAGTGAGCTGCCCGAAAATTCATCTAGTGGAGCGCAGCGTAACGAATATGAATTTTCAAGCGAACGAACTTAGCAATTGTCAATTTGGTGAACTAAGCTGCGTGGAACTATCTTTTTGATGTGTGAACAAGCTTAGAAATTATCAGTTTTCGTAGACTAGCAAGCGAAGGAAAACACTTTTCGATGTGCAAGAAAAACAATTTTCAATTAAAAATTGCGAAATATACTACTATACATAAAGGAGTGATATTATGATATTTATCTTAGGTGTTCTAATACTTTTAGTGTTCTATTTCATTTCAACACAAAGAAGTCTAGTTACTCTTGAAGAAAACGTTGACAATGCTTTTGCAAACATTGCCGTAAATTTAAACTCACGTTGGGACGCTCTAAAGGCGCTTGCTAACGCGGTTAAAGCCTATTCAGAACATGAGTACGAAACTCTTACGGACATTATCGAAAAGAGAAGTGCTGTTAAAAATGCAAATGACGTAAAGGAAGGCGAGGCACTACTTGGAAGTGCTCTATCGAGGATAAATGCTGTTGCTGAGAGCTATCCAGAGCTAAAAGCCTCTGAGCTTTACACAAAAACTATGGACTCGATCAATGACTATGAAAATAAAGTCAGAATCAGCCGCATGGTTTACAACGACTCAGTTACAAAGCTTAACAGAGCTGTGAAAATGTTCCCAACATCCATCGCTGCGTCCATCTTAAACGTTCATCCTAAAGAATATTTGAGCACAGACGAAGCCAAAAAAGATATGCCGGATTTGGAGTTTAGATAATGAAAAAGTTTTTGGCGAGCATATTCGCCGCCATAATCCTAGTATTTTCAATAAATTGCTACGCATCATCAGATGAAATCCACTCCATTGACATAAAAGCTACGCTTATGGACGATGGCTCACTACTAGTCACTGAGGTGTGGAAGGCTAGAGCCGGCTCAGGCACTGAATTTTTCATTCCTAAGAGCCACATGCGTGACATAGTCATCATGGATTTTAAAGTTTCCGATGAGAACGGCCCATACGAGACCATTGACAATTGGAACGTCGATTGGACCTTTGACGAAAAAGCTCGCAAATGCGGTATACACGGCACTTCGGACGGTGTCGAGCTTTGCTTTGGAAAAAGCGAACTTAATAAAGACAAGACCTATACATTAAATTATAAAATGTACAGAGCTGCCCAAAGTTTTGATGATATGGACGGCTTCAACATTCGCTTCGTCAATGACCAGATGGATCCTGCTCCAGAAAAAGTTTCTTTCGAGCTAAGTTTGGAAAATGGCGAGATAAACGAGAACAACGCTCGTGTTTGGGGCTTCGGCTCAGACGCGCCAATCGTTTTTGAGGGCGGCAAGGTCGTCGTTCACGAGATAAATGATTTTGGCCCAGAAAATCACCTAACAGTTTTGTTCGGTCTTAATAAAGATATAATTCATCCCATTAGCAAAGGTAGTGGCACCTTTGAAGATTTGAAGAATACCGCACTTGAAGGCTCTGACTATAATAATCGTGAAGAAGATATCGAAGAAGAAAATAATTATGATAATAATGAAGACAATTACTATTATCCAGAATATAATGGCAATTTCGTCACAAGATTTATTGGCACTGCTAACCCAATCGTCATACCGATGATTTTTATTTTTATTGCGTCAATCTTTTCCATGATTATGTCGGGAATTAAAAAATCCATGATAAATTCTGAGAATAGGCTACCGAGAGACGTAAACTATTGGCGAGATTTGCCGATGAATGGAAATATTTTGCTTAACAGCGCCATTTATTCGGTGAATGATAGTTTTTCTGTTAAAAATGTGGTCGCCGCATATTTTCTAAAATGGATTAAGGACGGCAATATAGAGCTTATCAAGGAAAAATTCACTAAGGGACTGATTTTCAAAAAGGATGTTATTGAGGATTGCTTTAAAATTATTAGAGCGCCCGAGGGTGATGACGTGATGGAAGAGTGGCTATATAAGCTGATTACAAGTGCATCAGGCGATGACCTCGTGCTTAGAAACGATGAGCTAACGAAGGCTTTTAGCCGCGGCGATCTTGCGGAAAGGTTCGTTAAAAGCTACAAGGAAAATGCGTTTTATGCAGCTGAAAAATCTAAGCTATTGTATAAGAAGCCGGGATTTTTATTCTCATACAATGTTTTCACTGAGCATGGCCGTGAAGAAGCCATTAAGCAAAAAGGATTTATAAAATTTTTGAAAGATTTTACTTTGATTAATGAGCGTGAAGCTGTAGAAGTCGCACTTTGGGACGAATATTTGGTGCTTGCGGCTTTGTTTGGACTTGGAGAAAAAGTTTTGGAAAAGTTTAAAAGCCTTGATCCGAGCTACACTTACGCTGGATATACAGGTCTTGACCCAGTTATTTTGTATCATGTTGTGAATAATGTCGGCACATCTGTAAACCACGCCTACCAAAGCAGTCGCTCCTCATCAGCCTCACATGGAGGCGGAGGCGGAATGTCCTTTGGTGGAGGCGGAGGATTTTCTGCCGGTGGATCTGGCGGAGGCGGACGATAGCTTTTGCGTTAAAATTGCGACTAAGGCTTGTTTCACTCACTTCCTCCCTCAACGTACCATTAGTACGTAGTCGGTCGGTCGTTCGCTGTACTTCGCCTTATTCATCAATTTTTCCAGCAAAAGTGTGTATAAATAAAGTTTGATCAGGCTCATTGCTCTACAAACTCTGGTAGAGGCAGACCACTCCGTAAAATCTATTTGTTCTGGCTCATTGCTCACGTACCATTCGTACGTAGTCGGTCGATTGTTCGCTGTACTTCGCCTTATTCATCGTAGCGTAAAGGTTCACGTCCATTTATGGACGGGGTTCTTCCTTATTTCAAGAACTTACGGTTGTGGATAAATTATTTTTAAAGATATTTTAGATATTTAAATCCACTTCGTCCAATTGTCGCATTTTTTCGACAAACTTTAGTTGCGGTTCTGGCGGCGGCAGTTGTGAATAAATATATTATTCTAGACATAAACAAGGACAGAGATTTTATTTCTCTGTCCTTCTTCTTTTATCTATGATTTAATTCTTCGTTTATTTTTATATTTTACTCGCCATTGTACATCGAAAAGATAGTTCCACGCAGCTTAGTTCAACAAATTTGCAGAGCAAAGAAGAACCTCACCCATTTACAAAGCTTCGCTTTGAATGGGTCCCGAGAACCTTGGTGCAAGACACTTGAGCTGGATTGGACGATGCGGAGTCTTGATATAACTCTACAAATTAACTCAAAACCTTAGTTCGCAGAGAAGTTGAGATGATTTTGCGTTGTACAGAATTTTTTGGAGCGAGGTGTGCTAAACGCACTCCGCAGCGACAAAATAATTCGAAACTAGCAAAAGGGCTCAACTTAATGCGAAATTAAGTCATATACTCCTCAATCGAGCTCCTAATCGATGCCGCCACTATCAGCGCTATATAATTTGCGATCTTCTCGTGGTCAATGTGCTTTCTCGAGTAAAAGTAGTCGATAATCATGTTGGCGATCGCGCCCGCATACATCTTGCACAGAAAATCCTTGAAGTCTGGGTCCAGGGCTATATCCATATCTTCTTCTGTCGTTTCAATCACTTTTAGCACTACCTCATAGAAATCGTCGTAGAAGAAGTCCTTGAGCCCTTCTCTACCGATTGAGTCGTAGGCGCAATTAAGTATGTCCTGATTGTTATCTATGTAGTCCATGACAAAGAGTATCGCCTCTTTGTGGTCCTTCTTTACGTCGAAGTTCTTCACGACGTGAACCGCCTCCTCCTCGAGCATCCACTTGAAGAGCTCTTCGATGCCGATGAAGTGGTAGTAGAAGGTCTTTCTGTTGACGTCGCAGTCCTTAACTATATCTGAGATTGTGATTTTGCTTAGGCTTTTCTTTTTCATTAGCTTTTTTAATGACTCTGCCAATTTTTTCTTGGTCATAGTCGAAATTTCTTCGTTTTTCATTGTATCACCACTTATATTATACCCGATTTATAAAAATAGCTGCGCTTTTAATACATATTTGACCATCAAGTATAATAATTTTGTCCCATTTCACACAAGAACGTGTAAATTGACCAGTTTAACTTAGCTCATATCTGGCTATAATATGTACTAGATTAAAGAAAGGGGATAATTTTGTGAAAAAGATTTTTGCAAAGCTTATTGAAAAGCCTAAGTTAATAGTATCGATCTTTGTGATTTTACTAGTCTTTTCAATAGTTTCGTACCCGAAGATTCGGGTTAACTACAAGATTAATGACTACTTGCCAGAAAAGAGCGACTCGTCTGTCGCCATTGACAAGATGAAGGAAGAGTTTGATGAGGACATCTTTAACGTGCGCGTCATGCTTCCAAAGAAGGATGTCAGCGAGGTTTTGGATACTATCAGCGCCATCAAAATGGTGGATGGCGTCAAAACCGTCAGCTGGCTAAGTGATTTCGAAGATGTGATGAAGCCCATGGACTTCATGGATCAAAAGCATCTAGATAGCTACTACAAGGACGGCTCTGCGCTTATAAACATTGCCGTGGATGAGGACAAGGCGATAGCCTCGACTGAGGCAATCAGAGAGATTATAGGTGAAGAGGCGGCCATGACTGGCTCTGCTGTGAACACTGCCATCGCTACGACTAACTCTGTTAATGAAATCATCATCGTAACCATCATCGGTGTGCTATTTACAATACTTATACTGATTTTAACGACTGATGCGTGGATCGAGCCTGTCATAATCATGCTTTCACTAGCGACTGCCATACTTATAAATGCGGGCACGAATATCATCTTCGGAGAGATTTCATTCGTGACAAACGCCGCGGGCAACATACTTCTACTCGCCGTGTCCATGGACTACACTGTCTTTGTGATGCACAGGTTTAAAGAGGAAAAGCTCAAGACGAATGACAAGAAGGAGGCAATGATTGAGGCGCTTGATATGTCGTTCTCGTCGATACTTTCGTCGGCTCTGACTACCATCATCGGTTTCTTGGCCCTTGTCTTTATGCAATTTAAGATAGGTCCAGACCTTGGTCTAGCGCTTGCAAAGGGCGTATTCATCTCGCTTCTAACTGTATTTACGCTTGCACCCATCATTATTTTGCACTTTGATAAGTACATCGACAAGACTAGCCACAAACGCTTCATTCCAAGCTTTGATGGCTTCGCCCATCACGTTTTTAAACACAAGAGAGCCTACATCGTGGTCTTCTTGCTACTTATCGTGCCAAGCTTTTTAGCGGCTAGCAAAAACTCATACTACTTCGGCACTTCACACATCTTTGGCCCAGATACTAAGCTCGGCCAGGACAACATCGCCATCGAGGAAAAGTTCGGCGCTGAAGATAATTACGCGATCTTGGTGCCTCTTGGAAGCTTAGAAAAGGAAAGGCGTCTTTCTGACGATTTGAGGTCCATGAGCAAGGTCAAGAGCGTTATCTCTTATGTGGACATGGTTGGAGAGACGATACCGACTAGCTTTTTGGTCGAGAGTGACCTAAAAAAGCTAAACTCCGATAATTACACTAGGATGATAGTTTCGGTCGACGCGGACTTCGAAGGCGAAGATACTTACAAGCTCATAGACGATATTAAGGCCGCAATAAGTAAGTACTACGGCGAATACTACCTACTTGGCGAAGGCGTATCGACTTATGACCTTAAAAACACTGTAACAGCGGACATGACTACCGTTAATATCATAGCCATCGCCGCCGTATTTATAGTTTTATTGCTTACAGAAAAGTCCTTAAGCCTACCTATACTCTTGGTTGCAGCCATCGAGACAGCGATATATATAAACATGTCAGTGCCTTACTACCGCTCATCGAGCGTCTTCTACATCGCCTACCTGATCATTTCATCGATACAGCTTGGGGCGACAGTCGATTACGCGATACTTTTGAGCGAGAGATACCTTGAAGAGAGAAAGTCCTTGAACAAGGCGGACGCAGCCATTAACATAGTGTCAATTACGGCCGTTTCGATACTGACATCGGCTACCGCGATGATAGTTGTCGGCATATTGCTAGGAAAGTTCTCAACTCACGGCCTGATCTCGCAGCTAGGCTACCTGCTTGCGATAGGAACGACAGCTTCACTAGTCATAGTGCTCTTCGTTTTGCCGGGCCTACTATATAGTCTCGACGGACTTATTCAAAAAACTACGAAAAACACAGAATTTGTTAATTAAGAAAGGTGATATTATGGATAAAAAGAAAAGATTATTCGCGGGCGTTTTGTGCCTCGTAATGATATTTATGGCTACGGCGCCCATCTTAGCAGCGAGTGATAATGCGAAGGAAGAGGTTGTCTACGCTAGTTTAGGAAGCGATGGCGAGGTCAATAGCCTTAGCATTGTGAATATTTTTAGCAAGGGCGCTAAGGAAGACTACGGCTCTTACACTAAGGTCAAGGCCTTAAACTCAGAAGCCGATGTCAAGATGAACGCAGATAAAATTACATTTACAAGCGATAAAGATAGGTTCTACTACCAAGGCGACATGGACGACAAGACTCTTCCTTGGCTAATTAACGTAAAATATTACATCGATGGCAAAGAGATGAGCGCAAAAGAAATTAAGGGCAAGTCTGGCGAGGCCGAGATCAAACTTAGCATCAAGGAAAACCCTGCCATGGACAAAGAGTTCTTTGAAAAATACACACTTGAAGTCTCGACTAAGCTCGACACAAAGAAGTTTAAGAACATATCTTCAGACAAGGCCTCTCTCGCAAATGAAGGCGAGATGAAGCTTATAAACTTTATCGTCCTTCCAAACACAGGACTTGAAGCAAGCATAAACGCTGACGCAGAAGACTTTTCATTCGAAGGCTTCTCCATCAATTGTCTTGATTTAAAGCTAAACATCGACCTTGAAAGCCTTGGACTTGAGGAAAAGGCAGACGATTTGAAGAGCGCGAGCCAAAAACTTAAGGACGCGAGCTACAAAATCAATAAAAATACAAAACCCCTTGCCAATGGCGCAAGAGATATAAAGGCTTCATATGATAAGCTTGAGGGCGCAAACAGAGCCTACATCGAGAAGAGCGTAGAAGTTTTTGATGGCGTAGCAAAACTTGATGCTGGGCTTGAAGCCGTTGACGCGAAGTCAGATGAATTAAAGGCAGCTTCAAAGAGCGTGGAAGATGGTCTTGAGAAGATCGCTTTACTTGCGCAAAATGACAAGAATATGGCCGCAGCCATTGGCATGATAAAAGAATCATACAAGGCCTTTGACGCAGGACTTAATGAGTACGTAGGCGGAGCGAGTGTCGCGGCTAAGTCAAGCAAAATGCTAAACGCAGGCGCTGCATCCATGAGCGCAAAAGCAAGTGAACTAATAAGCGCAAACTCTAGTATGACTAAGGGCATGGCGAGCTTCACGAAGAGCCTCTCAGACTACCTAGTCGCTACAGACAAGATTACAACAGGCTTTACGAAGCTATATGACGAGATAAAGAGCGAAGAAAATAAAGTTAAGGACAAATTCGTGAAAAATGACAGCGCTAGCACTTATGTGAAATCATTCGCTTCAGAGAAAAATGAAAACGTTAGATCCGTGCAATTCGTGCTAAAAACAGAAAAGATAGAAGAAGAAGTCAAAGAAGAAGTCCACGAAAAGAAAGTAGACGAAAAGAAAAACGTCTTTAAGAAGTTTACAGAACTCTTTAGTAAATAAATTTAATTTATATATACATGAAGGCAAGTCCTTCCATATAAACCTCTCAAAAATAAAGGATAGAGAAAAGTTGATATGTACCCTCTTTACTGGACAAAGCAGTAAGGAGGGTATTTTTATGCGATATAGTTATGAATTCAAAAAAGAATGCGTAGAAGGCTTAATCATGCACTCAGACCAAGGCTGGCAATATCAAAACAGCTACTACATCAAAGAACTAGAAAAGCATCAAATAACACAGTCAATGTCAAGAAAGGGAAACTGTTACGATAACTGTATCATGGAAACATTTTTTGGTAGACTAAAAACAGAGATGTATTATGGATGTGAGAGAGAATTTAAAACATTTGAAGAATTTTCAAAAGCTATTGATGAATATATATACTACTATAATAACGAAAGAATTCAGAAGAAAACAAAATGGATGCCACCTACTTTGTATAGGTTAGCATCCATAGTGTAAACTAAATATTAATGCGTCCAGTTTTCTGGGTACACATCATTATCTTCATCCTATACTTTTTTATTTCTATAAAATATCTAGTAATTCAAGCTAATTTATGTTATACTTTATCTTAGTTATCATGAGCTAAGTCATGCACTAAAATACATAAAGGAGACAATTTATGCTTGATAAATATTTATTCAAATCTATTGGCAAGGCGAAAAAATATATTCGTAACAGCGTTTTTATGATGATGCTGCGCGTTGTAGGCACTGCTCTACTTGCTCTAGCCTTTGGCACTTTGGCTGAGGCGCTTTACTCAAAAACTGCCATTGACATGAAAAGGCTTTTAATAATCTTTGCCCTTGGCGTAATTATCAGGGTTCTAGCGCTTTTCAAGGTAACTGATTATCAATCAAACATCATCGGCGAGGTTAAAGGCAAACTCAGAGAAAGGCTTATCACGAAGGCGGTTTCAATCGGTCCAAGCTACAAGGAGCAAATTTCGACAGCGACTTTAATCAATTTAGGCTCGGACACTATTGAGCAGCTGCAAAACTATTACGGCCGCTTCCTTCCTGAATACTACGGCGCATTTGGCGCTAGTCTTGTGAATTTCGCGGTTCTAACGTATATCGACTGGCGCGTGGGACTATTATTCCTAGTTCTAATGCCAATCATACCACTTTTATTAAAATTTATCTTGACTATGGTTGGGCGCATGCAAAAGAAGTATTGGCGCAAATATCAAGACGTTGGCGAGCTATTTCTTGACAGTTTACAAGGCATCACTGCTTTAAAAATTTTCAGAGCGGACGCGAAAAGGGCTGACGAGCTTGACAAAAAGGCTGAAGACTTTAGAAATGAAACGATGCGTATACTTACTATGCAGCTAAATTCAATAACTCTAATCGAATGGATCGCCTATGGTTCGTCTATTGCCTGCATTTTCATGAGTCTTTATGTTTATGCAAAAACTGGCCTTGCTCTGCACTTTTTAATCATGATTTTAATCATGTCCATGGATGCTTTCAGACCGATGATTACACTTACAGCAAGTTTTCACGTTGCAATGACTGGTGTTGCGGCTGGTAAAACGCTTATAGATTTTCTAGAACTAAAAGAGGATGAAAGAGGCATGAGCTTCCCTAAAGCTGATGATATCAAGCTTAGCGTAAAAAATCTTTCATATAAGTACCCTGACGGAGATGAATTTGCTCTTCAAAATATTAACATAGACTTCCCTAATAAAGGCTACATCGCTCTTGTTGGCGAGAGCGGCTCGGGTAAATCAACTCTTGCAAAAGTTTTGTCGGCTGCAATGAGAGCAAGTTCTGGCGATATTTTTGCAAATGAAGCTGCGTATAATGAGATAAATTCTGCATCCATCGCCTCGAATGTCAATAGGATTACGCATAATGCACACATTTTTGAGGGATCTTTGAGAGAAAATTTAGTGATGGCAAAAAATAATGTCGATGACAGTACCATAAACACAGCTCTTAAAAAAGTTAATTTATATGAGGAGATCATTGAAAGAGATGGCCTTGAAATGCCGTTATCAAGCGGCGGAATGAACCTTAGTGGCGGCCAAAGGCAAAGGCTAGCTCTTGCGAGAGCTATGATTGAAGATTCGAAAATTTTCATTTTTGACGAGGCAACTAGCAACATTGACATCGAAAGTGAAGAAATAATTTTAGATAATATCAAAAATATTGCCAAAGAAAAGCTTGTAATCATAGTTAGTCACCGTCTTTCATCGATTAAGGACGCTGACAAAATCTATGTCTTAGCTAAGGCAAAACTTGTAGAAGAAGGCACTCATGACGCGCTAATCATGCAAAATGGCGAGTACAAGCGCATTTACGATGCGCAAGAAATCTTGGAAGGAGGTCTTGTAAGTGAAAAATAATAAAAGCGGATTAAAAACTGTTACTAAGCTTTTAAAAGTAGTCAGACCTCTTAGCAAATTCATGGCAATAGCTGTTTTAGCGGGATGCATCTCATTTTTATTCTACACAGCAATTGGCGTGATGGGCGCAAAACTCATACTTCAGTACGTCGAAGGCGGCTCGCAAATGGCTTTCATAATGAAAATGATGGCTGGAGCTGTCATCTTGAGAGGACTTTTCAGATATCTTGAGCAGTACATGAACCACTTAATCGCATTCAAAGTATTGGCTCTGCTAAGAAATAGAGTGTTCGCAGCGATTCGTAGACTTGCTCCTGCTAAGATTGAGATGATGAATAAAGGAGACCTGATCAGCGCCATATCCTCTGACATGGAGCTATTGGAAGTCTTCTACGCTCATACCATATCCCCAGTTTGCATAGCAATCATCACAAGCCTTGTATATGTGTTTTTCTTGGGGCAAATATCACATCTAGCAGCTCTTGTAATGCTTATGGGCCACGCAGCCATCGCTATAGTTTTGCCAATGATATTCTCAAAGCTAGCTGGAAGCGCTGCAGCTGAGACAAGACGCGCACTTGCGAGAATCAACAACAGCTTTTTGGATTTGCTAAGAGGCATATCCGAAATAATTAGTTTTGCTTATCAAAAAGAGGCCGTGAAAAAAGTTAACGCACTAAACGCGAGACTTAAAACTAATCAAGATACGCTAATTAAGCAGCTTGCAGTACTTCTTGCGCTTGAAGACTTGCTTGAAGTTTTGGTGACTGCTCTAGTCTTTCTAGTCTTGATAGTGGCTGGAACAACTGGCTCAGACATCTTCCTAGCATCTGTTTTAACATACTTTAGTTTTGGTGCCGTCAGAGCCGTTTCGCTTCTTGGTAATGGCCTTTCTCAAACGCTTGCCTCGGCTGATAGGGTTATGAATATACTTGAAGAAAAGCCTATGGTTGAGGAAATTACTAATAAAGAAAATTTAAGAAAAAATGCAATTGCTTCATACGAAGGAAATATTATTGAAATAAATGGCATAAATTTTGCTTATAAAGATGAAAAGATTTTGAATGATTTTAGTTTAGCTGTTAAAAATCATGAGTTTATCGGCGTTCAAGGACCAAGCGGCTGTGGTAAATCGACTATGCTTAAGCTTATCATGCACTTTTGGAATCTTGACCGTGGCGAGATTAAAATCGCCGGCAAAAATATTATGGATATAAATACGGCATCGCTTTACGAGAATCTTAGCTATATGACGCAAACGAGCGAATTTTTCGAGGGCAGCATCAGAGACAATCTATTGATTGCAAAGCCCAATGCGTCTGACGAAGAGCTTAAGGAAGCGCTACGCAAGGCATCGATACTTGATTATGTGAGCTCACTTAAGGACGGCTTAGACACATATATCAAGGAGCTGGGCGAGAACTTTTCAGGTGGCGAGCAGCAAAGGCTGGGTCTTGCAAGATGCTTTTTGAAAGATGCCGAAATTTATTTATTCGATGAGCCGACAAGTAATTTGGACGCGCTTAACGAAAGCATAATCCTAAACTCGATTGTGAATTATATGAAGGGGAAGACTGTAATTATGGTGAGTCATAGGGATAGCACTTTAAGGATATGTGATAAAATATATAAAATACATGGTGAACAATGATAAAAGAAAAAACATTTCCAATACTAAAAAATAAAATCCCCATCGACAAGGATGAGGAAGCAGCGAAAAAACTATTCGAAAAGAAGATATTTCTCCTGATGACAGCCATTTACTGCGAAGATATGATTAGTGGCAGTAAAAAATCCATTAGCAAATATAAATTCGAAGAAGACATAGATGAATTCATTCTAAAGAGGCCAAAGCTTTGGAAACACAAGATAAACGATACTTATTACGAGCTAATCATGAAAGCCTTTAGGCGCACAGATCGCTGCCCACACTCCTTCTACAAAACTTTCTGCCACCAATGCCCGACCACCTGCTACAAGAGCGAGGATTTAGAAAATATAGAGCCGATTATGAAGTACGCCGGCAGAAAAATTATGATGAAGCATCCATTGATAGGGACTAAATTCGTTATTAATCTCTTAATGGCAAAGAAGACAATAAATAATTATATAAAAACAAGTGAATAATGACATGAAAATGGCGAGAGTGATCTCGCCATTATTTATATGCTTTTAAAATTTAAAATTCTGTCACAAACCAACTCTAAAAACTCAACATCATGGGATATTATTAAAATCAACTTATCTTTTTCCTTTACTTTCTTTATGTTTTTAGCTACTATTTTCATATTTCTATAGTCCAATCCACTGGTTGGTTCATCAAAAAATAGAATTTTCTTGTCTGATAGTAAAGCGGATAAAATAATTACTCTCTGTTTTTGTCCTCCTGATAAGGTGTAAGGATTCCTCTCGCTAATATTTTTT
The DNA here is from genome assembly GCF_057222035.1 of Fenollaria sp. Lineage (NCBI taxonomy): Bacteria > Bacillati > Bacillota > Clostridia > Eubacteriales > Fenollaria > Fenollaria sp. The sequence continues at coordinate 32,508 of NZ_JBXXYC010000003.1, forward strand.
AACTCCATATTTTTTAGCCAAGCATCTAAAGCATTATTATCTTTAATATTTGATGTTAATACTATTTCATCTTTAACGCTATCTGCGAATAACTGACAGTTCACTTCCTGCATTATAAGCAGGCTCTCATTTAGCCTACTTTTTATATTTAAATTCTCATCATCTTTTAAAATTTTACCTTTATTTTCTTTGTATAAGCCACATATAATTTTTGCTAATGTAGACTTTCCAATTCCATTTTCTCCAACAATCCCAATGATATTCCCATAGCAAAATTTAAGATCCTCAATGGACAAAATTATTTTGGTATTTCTTTTGAATATTAGATTTTTTAACTCTAATAAAGTCCCTTTATTTGAAGTTTCAAAATCATCAAATCTTTCAATAGCTTTATAATCAGAATGCCTAAGTCCTGTTCTCATTCGTTCATCTTCACTTAGATTTTCAATTTCGTCCATACTATATTCTCTGATGATTTTTCCATCCTCTAAGTATATTGCTCTATCAACAATGTCTTTTAAATACCACAACCTGTGTTCTGCAATAATAATAGTTTTTCCTAAAGATTTAAGCTTTTTTATTGTAAGTGATAGTTCTTTCATTGACTTTATGTCTAAGCTTGAAGATGGTTCATCAAGAATAAATATCTTAGGGTTTAATGCGTAAATGCTTGCTATAGCAATCTTCTGCTTTTCTCCTCCAGAAAGATTGAATATATTTTTATTCATCAATTTTTCAAGATGAAGCTCTTTTTCGACTTCTTCAATCCTTTTGTTAATTACTTCTCTTTCTATTCCATAATTTTCTAAACCAAAAGCGATTTCATCGGTTGTATTGGTTGTATAAAATTGTGTTTTAGGATTTTGAAAAACCGAGCCTACATTATTTGATAATTTATAAATTGGTGTGGTAAATGTATTCATACCATTGACCATAACGCTGCCAGAAATGTCCCCATCATAAAACTCAGGTATTATACCGTTCATAAGCTTTAATAGAGTCGACTTTCCGCAACCGCTCCTACCACATAGAAGAATGCATTCCCCTTTTTTGATTTTCAAATTTATATCTTTTAATGAGTAATCAGATCCTCCCTTATACTTAAAACTTAATTCTCTAATTTCAATCATAAGTCCCACCCTGATACTTTCATAAATATTACTATTGATAAAATTAAAATCATAAGAATTAGAACACCAATATCATTTTTTCTAAACTTAATTAGGTGTCTACTTGTTTTGTTAACAGGAGCATCGAGTCCCCTTATAATGGCTGATTGAGAGAGCTCATCCCCAATTTCTATTACACTTACGAATAATGGTACAAAAAAATATTCCATAATTAATGTTGGTTTTCTTGTTAAATTTATTAAGTTAAAATTAATACCTCGAGTTTTCATCGCCATATTTATATGACTCCATTCGTCTTTAATAGTAGGCAAACATCTAAATATTACAGAAATCATTATGAGCGAGTCTTTTGAAAGTTTTAATTTTTGTAAAGTTGCCACTGCACTGGAAACAGATGTTGAATTTAAAATCCATTTACCCACGATAATACATGGCAGAAATTTTCTTCCAATTGCTAAGATAAATAAAATTAAATTCAAAAGAAAATTCATATTAAAATAGTCTAAAGATTTTTCCAATACTACACTTATTACAAAAAATAAAATATACTTTATAGCGGATTTTTTATAACCATCGCTAATAATGATGACAAGAAAAAATAATGTAATAAGGCTTTGATAGATCCAATCAAACCCTAGAAAAATTAAAATATTCGCACCTATAAGCAAGATAAGTTTTGTTCTGAGGTCATATTTTGACCTCAGAACAAACTTTGAATTTTCCATTATAAAACTCCTGCGGATTCCAACTTTTTATTTAATATTTTTTTTGTAAAATAAGAACCAATCAAAGAGAATATAAATGTTCCTATAATCATAACTGGTAACATCCATATTGGTGTCCATGCCCTTACTGTGTTACAAAAGCTTTGATCTAAGCCACCTTTTATTACACTTTCAAAAAATGCTTCTCTCATAACCCAAATTGGTAAAAATCCTCCAAATAAATTTAGAGAAAAAAACATATGACTAATTGTATTTTTCTTAAAGTCTGTATAATTTCCACCTTTTGCTATGAACATGGCAATTATTCCGGCAGGCACTGCCACTAATGGCGCAATTGGAATATGTCCAGTTGCAACTAATAAAATGCTTGGTAAAATAGCTGCGATTATAATAGCAGTGGCTGACTTTGTTTTTGCAAGAAGCATATGATAGGTTGGTGCGGCAAGTAGTGCTACAAGCATAGGCATTAATAAAAATAAAACAGGGACAGGCATAGATATTGCCCCAATTACTAAATATGTTACAAAGTAAAGTGCAATTAAAACACCGGCTGTAACTGCGTTTTTTGATGATTTCTTTTGTGTTTTCATAAGTTTCCTCCTTTAAAATTGATTGTTACTGTACAATCTTCCATTCTTTAGACTTTTCTTGATAATTCCATAAGTCTTTATATAGTCCTTCATTTTTAATAAGTTCTTCATGCTTCCCAACTTCCTCTACCTTTCCTTTGTTTAAAACAACAATTTTATCAGCTCCCATTACGCTCCTTAATTTATGAGCTACAACCACAACTGTTTTATTTTTAATTAAATTTGATATTGCTTCTTGTATAATAAGTTCATTTTCAGGATCAAGCGAAGATGTTGCTTCATCAAGTAGTATTATTGGTGCATTTTTTAATATTGCTCTCGCTATTGATATTCTTTGTTTCTCACCTCCAGACAGAGTCGCTCCTCCTTGTCCAATCATAGTGTCAAATCCATCATTTTTTTTGACTATAAAGTCATAAGCTCCTGCCATTTTTGCAGCATTCATGATTTCATCTTTACTTGCATTTTCATTTCCAAATTTTATATTGTTATAAATTGTGTCTTTAAAAAGATACACATCTTGAAAAACAACAGAAAATTTATCCATTAATTTATCAGGGTCGGCTGTTAGAAAATCTACTCCACCAATTTTAATTGTCCCTTCATTAGGATCATAAAATCTGGAAATTAATTTAATTAGTGTAGATTTTCCAGAGCCAGAGTAACCAACAAAAGCAGTTAGTTCATTTTCATTAATGTCTAATGAAACATTATCGATAACCTTAGATTCCTTGTAAGAAAATGAAACATCGTTGATTTCAATTTTGTTGCTTTCGTTTACATCGGAATTTCCTGACATATGTTTAGCGTTAAGTAAGTTAATGATTCTCTCTCCTGAAACTGATGCCATTTGTAGACCTGTATAATTTACAAGTGCAAGCTCCAAGGGATCAAAAATCCTTGTGCCTACAAATAAGAACATTAAAAATGTATCAATTTCCAAAGATCCATTTATAAACAAATAGGAACCCGCTAAACTCATCAAAGGAAGTCCTATTCTTAAAATCATACTTGCTATGGTAGTTAATGAACCAACTCCTTTCTCACTCTTAATATTTGCGTCTCTCGAGCTATCAATATCTTCTTCAAGCTTTGTTAATGTATCATCTAAGCTGTTATAAGCTTTTAGAGTCTTAATAGCATCCAAATATTCGTTTATATCTTCTTCCTCTTTTATCCTCTTTTTCTTTGTTTTCAAATAAATTTTTTTCTGAAAGTTTTGCATGAGTGTAAGAAGTAGAACAGAAATAGGTAGTCCTATAAGTGTTGCTATTCCCATTTTTACATTAATTATCAAAAATAATATCGAGCAAAGAATCGCTACACATATACCACTTAAAAATTGAGGTAATTGATGCGTTACTGCCGTTTCAACTTTGAAAAAATCATTCATTAATGTATCTAAGATCTCCGCTGAACTTTTTCCTGAAATATAACCTATCGGCAATTTTCTTATGTGGTCTGCAAGCTCTATTCTTCCATCTGCACTTGTCTTGTATCCAAGTTCATAGGTATATTTTGTGGCTAAATTTTCCAATAAGAATGTTATTAAGAAAAATATTGCCATTATCCCAAAATACTTCCATAAAAGGCTCGTATCTATACTATCTGCACCTCTATTTAAAAATAGTGTTTCTACAATTTTCGCCAAAGCAATAAATGGTATAAGGTTGGAAATAGATGCCAAAACATTTAAAATAATTGATTTTCTTATATTATTCATCTTTCCTAATGTAATATTTCTTATCATTCATTCTCACTCCCTTCTATATCCATTTGCCAAATATTTGTCTTCTTATAAATATCAAAGAGTCTCTTATATATTCCGTCTGCAAGGATTAAATCTTCATGCTTACCTCTTTCTGCAATTTTTCCATCAGATATAACTAAAATTTGATTTGCATATTCTATGGTATTTAATCTATGAGCAATCATAATAACTGTCTTATCCTTAACCAATTCAGATAAAGCTTCTTGCATAAGATATTCATTTTCAGAGTCTGCAAAACTTGTTGCCTCGTCTAATACTAATATTGGTGCATCCTTTAAAATCGCTCTTGCTACTGCAATACGTTGTTTCTCTCCGCCGGATAAATAAGTTCCTTTACCCAAAACAGTATTGTATCCATTAGGGAGTTTTTCAATAAAATCATGACATCTTGCTTTTTTACATGCTTTTACGACATCCTCTTTTGTAGAACCTGTCTTTGCCATAGCAACATTATTGAATACTGTATCTGTAATAAGATCACTGTCTTGAAAAACAAATGCTATATTATCCATCAAAACATTTATTGGAATGTTTTTTATATTAACTCCACCAATTTTAATAGAGCCTTCTGAAGGATCGTAAAATCTGGGTATTAGCGTTCCAATGGTAGATTTGCCTGCTCCCGAATAGCCAACTAATGCTGTAACTTCTCCTTGTCTAGCACAGAAGCTTATATTCTTTAAAGCTTCTTCATCTCCATAAGAAAAGCTTACATTCTCGAATTCAAGATCATGACCTTTTATCTCTTCCTCGATATTTTCAATTGCCAATTCTTTTTGATCTATAATTTCGTAGATTCTCAAAACAACTTCATTTAGTAAATTCATTCCTTCTGCAAAATCTCTAAGTTTTAATGCAGGTACGCTAATGGCAGGTGCAAGAATCAAATAGAAAATAAAGACTGTAGCAAAATCCAAGTTATTATTTCGCGACATTAAAAGTATTCCTACTGGAACTATGAATGTAGCAACAGATAAAATAAACATTCTAAATGAGACAAATCCTGGTCTTATCATTGATGTCATCGAACTTGTAAAATCTCTATATTCTCCTACTGACTTTGAAAAAGTTTTAAATGATTTTGCTCCTGTTCCAAATATTTTCACTTCCGGCATACCTTTAACGTATTCAGTAGTTGCTGAATTAATTTGATCCAGAATCGCAAAGTTCTTCTCAAGTCCACCCGACTTTATAATCTTTGCCATGATTTCAATCTGAATTCCTAAACCAACAAATATAATTAACAAAGTCGTAAGACCTAATATTAAATTTATCTTCAACATAACAATCATCATTGCTAAAATTAGTGCTAAAGTTGAAATTAAATTTGGTAATTGATGAGAAAAGTATCCCTCAATTTGATTCATATCCGATCCTAATACTTGCCTTATTTTTGACTTGTTGTCCCCAGTGAAAAATCCTAAAGGAAGGTTCCCAATATGAAATAATATCTTCTTTTTTAAGTTAGCTATTAAAACATATGAAAACTTATGGCATAAAATACCGCCAATGTAAGTTAAGCAATATGACAATACCACTGCTGCAAGTCCATAGGTGCAGAACTGTATTGTACTTTGTTCTAATTTTCCATATAAAAATAGAGATTTTATGACTTTGTATATCACCAAAATTGGACAAATACTTAATAGCATTCCAAGACTAACAAATAATATTCCCCCTACAAGTTGTCCTTTTTTTATTTCACTGTAGGAAATAATATCTTTGATTGATTTCTTCTTTTTCATCTAAAACATACCTCCTTACCGAACGAGTTCGTTCATTTGCCCTAAAACTAATACAAGGAAAACACCGTTGATGTTTCCCTTGTAAAATACTTATATTTTGTTTTTCCCTACTGAGGCCTTTGAAATAGTTCGCTTATTATTCCAAAGGCTTCACTTGAATTTGTTTTGTTTTCTCCTTTAATAATATAGTCGTTATATATTGTTCCAACAGCTCCGTATAAAATAAAAGCTGCAAAACTTCTCACATTTTCTCTATTTATTCCCATATTATTTTCTATTTTTTTATTTTCAATTCCTTCAATTATAAACTCTGAATAGACATCTATAAATTTTCCAATGTAATGAATCAATTCCCATAGCCTGTACGAGTTATCTGTAATTGAATTCTCTTTTGAAAAATTATATCTTGTTGTAAATTGACCGATATCTTTTACTATGAGTTCTCTTAAAAATTTTATTCTTTCTTCGTAATCCATTTCCTTATTTTGAAGTATATCCAACTTATTTTTTAGTTTTTCTTCAAAATATGTTTCCATACAAGCCAAGAAAATATCTTCTTTCGATTTAAAATAGTAATAAAACATTCCTGGCGCTCCATTAACTTCTGCGAGAATATCTCTAACAGAAACTTTCTCATACCCATACTTTTCAAAAAGCTTAGAAGCAATAGTTATAAGCTCTTTTCTTCTTTCATCAGGATTCTTTGTAATTCTATTTGACAATTTTTCACCACCAATTGACCGACACTCGTTCTTTTTATATATGTTATCATTTGCTAACTATTTTGTCAAGTACTTTATTGCTACTAATTAAAAATTTGCTTAAATTAATTAAAAATGGCGAGAGTGATCTCGCCATTATTTATTATTATATTAAACTTTATATTTACAATAATATTTTATATTCATCAATACACTTAGTGAAGAACCACGTTCATAAATGAACGTGAGCCTTGCTGCTTCGCATTGCGATGATTGGACGAAGTGGAGCCTTGATATAACTCTACAAAGTAACTCAAACCCTTAGTTCGCAGAGAAGTTGAGATGATTGAAGAACCCCGTTCGTAAACGAACGTGAACCTTTACGCTATGCGTTGTACAAAATTTTTTGGAGTGAGCCGTATAAACATACGTCGCAGCGACAAAAAAATTGAAACTAGCAAAAGGGCTCAACTTAATGCGAAATAAGTCGAGCATTGCTGAGAAAGGATCCGTAAGATTAACCAAAGCTATGTTCGCTATCGCTCCATACCTTTGTAATCTCTGGAATAAGGCATGCATTGCCAATCGAACTTCGCTAACGCTCGTTCTCTTGGTGCATGGACTTAACAAGTCCAAGGGCGCATTTAGCCATGAAATTTTATATAGTTTAGCATAAATTTAGCTCCAGCTAGACTAAGTGCACCCCCTAGACCTGTATAGAAAAAAGCTATGAAGTTCATATCCAAAAGCTGATATTTTCTGATAAGTATGCCTCCTGTCATCATTATCGCCATGATGATGAAGCTCTTGAGATCAAAAAAGTTCCAAAAGTATCTTTTCTCTTCTTGATACGCTTTTATCCTTGCAGTGTGCTTGTTTACAAGCCTGTTGAAAACCATGAACCAAAAGGCTATAAAGACCGCTATGGATAGCAAAACGTTTAGTGCCGAGAAATTCGTTTTGTAGGCTTCGAGGCCTAAGTTTAGAACTTTTATCCCTGCGAATAACCAAACTAGGCTCGCTATGAGTAGTAGGTATCTTTTCTTTACCATGATGCGCCACCTTTCTATTTTATTTTGTTTTTATTTATACCCAAAAGATAAAAAAGTGAGCACATAAGTAATGTACTCACTTTAATGGTTTATTATTCATTCATTTTTATCAATATTAATTTCGCTTACAATTTTTTAAAACAATTTGATTTAGTATCCACTTATCTTTATTCACTAATTGAAGAACCTCATACACCAAAGTGTACGAGAACCTTTGCGCTACACAGGAAAATTTGATTTAAAATCAATTTAAGCAATTTTGCTGGAAAAATGCGATGATTACGCGAAATGGAGCTTTGAGGCAAGCGGAGTGTACGTATAAGTACTCGAGCATTGCCGAACAAGCGAATGAGCGTAAGGGCGCATTTTAACGCAAAATCCTATATTCCGCCTCTCATATACACAATCAGCGCCACCAAACAAAGTAATATTACAAAGCTCACCATCTTAATAATATTCCAAGTAGCATTTTTGCCTGTTTGTACTTCTTCTGTAAGGCCTGCGCCTGCAAGTGCGCTCTTGATTGGTTTATACAAAAGTATGATAAGTGCTGCGTTTACTCCGCCTTTGATTAAATTAAATGGTATGATGACTGGCATAAGTTTTATGACTTCTGCTCTTGGAAAGCCTGTATATATCGGTGTTACAACTAGGTTCCAAAGTGCCATAACTACTGTTAGCGATAAAACTGCGCAAACTAGTGACAAAACTGCTCCCTTTGTTGTTCTTTTTCTGTGGTAGATAGCTGCTGCTATACCTGAGAATGAAAGTGTTGCGATGATGTTCATCAATGCGCCCCAAGGTCCTGACTCGGAGAACGTTACCATCTCAACGACTACTTCGATGACTGCTGCAAGTATTGCAACTAGTGGTCCAAAGATGAAGCCTGCTGTTGTTAAGATAACGTCTTTTGGATCGTACTTTAAGAATGGTAGTGATGTGATTGGGAAGCGAATTATCGCTGTTAAAACTATTGCCATAGCGGCAACTGCTGCAATTAATGTGATTTTTTTTGCTCTTGACATAAAAAAAACACCCTCCTTAATGATTATTCAACTAATAACCTTTAAGATCTTTTTCCGTCCTGACTATACAGTCGGCACCTGAATCTCACAGGTTCTGCAAATGCTCGCGGGCTTTACCGCCGGTTAAAAGGAATTTCACCTTACCCCAAAGTATTAGATGTACTTTTATTATAGCCCTCTTAAAATAATTTGTCAAGGCTAAATAAAAAATTCAAGGCTCATCACGGCTTTGCTGCCCTCATTCATTTTATAATAGCGAGCCTCGTGGTACCAATTTGTAAAAACTTTTAGATAAATTTCTCCCATGCTTATGGCATAGCCTGTGACTATCACCCAATGTGCGCTTTTTATTGATTCAATTAAAAGCATGGCTGTGATATGTCCTTCGTCAATGGCTTTTACCATGTCCATGGTTTTCGGGAAATATTTTCTTTTAACTTTTACGCTTGTCTTTCTATTTTTAATAATTTTTTTGAGGCGCGGCTCCATAAATAGTACTGGACCCGATTTTATATATTTATAAATTTCATCAAAAGTGACTTCACTAAAACCCATCATCTTCATAATGTTAGTGGCTATTGTGAAGGCGCAGTGATTGTTAAGGCAGGTTCCTTCAAAGTCACCCGTAATAGAAAGTGATGCCGGATCAATACCCAGCATCACTTCTTTATCTAATTTATCTAATTTTTTAATAAATCCGTAGCTCATTACTCTCTGTATGCGTCATAAACTGCTTTTGCAACGACTTTTGGAACTCTTTCGTCGAACATATCTGGCATGATGTGACTGGCTGTTAGGTCCTCATCTGATACAAGTCCAGCGATTGCATGTGCTGCAGCAACTTTCATATCGAAAGTGATTGTCTTTGCACGTCTATCAAGTGCTCCTCTGAATATGCCTGGGAAGGCTAAGGAGTTATTGATTTGGTTAGGAAAATCGCTTCTACCTGTTCCAACTACTTTAGCTCCAGCTTCTTTTGCTTCGTCTGGATAAATTTCTGGAACTGGATTTGCCATAGCAAAAACTACTGCGTCTTTGTTCATTGTCTTAACCATGTCTTTTGTAAGTACGCCTGGTGCTGAAACGCCTATGAATACGTCAGCACCTACCATTGCGTCTTTAAGTGTGCCTTGTTCGTTATTTGGATTTGTCTTTTCAGCTATTTCTGCCTTGATCCAGTTATTCTTTTCATTTCCTCTATAGATAATGCCCTTTGAGTCGCAGATAAGTATATTCTTAACGCCTAGGTTAAGCATCATATAAGCGATGGCGATGCCTGCTGCGCCGCTACCATTAATAACTACTTTAAGGTCAGCGTATTCTTTTTTAATAAGTTTGCATGCATTGATAAGTGCTGCTGTTACGACGATGGCTGTACCATATTGATCGTCATGAAATACTGGTATATCAAGCATCTCATCTAGCTTTCTCTCTATCTCAAAGCATCTAGGCGCACTTATATCTTCAAGGTTAATGCCGCCAAAGCCTGGAGCGATGTTTTTAACTGTGTTTACGATTTCATCAACGTCTTGTGTATCAAGCATGATAGGGAAAGCGTCCACATTACCAAACTTTTTGAATAGTATAGACTTTCCTTCCATAACTGGCATACCTGCCCTTGAACCGATATTACCAAGGCCAAGAACTGCTGAACCGTCTGTAACTACAGCGATAAGATTGCCTTTTGCAGTGTATTTGTATTGAAGTTCTGGATCTTCGTGAATAAGCTTGCAAGGCTCGGCAACGCCTGGTGTGTAAGCAAGTGCAAGGTCATGTGCGTTATTTACCTCAACCTTTGGAACTACTTCCAATTTACCTCTTTTTTCTTCATGAAACTTAAGTGCTTCTTCTTTGTAAGCCATGTCATCCTCTCCTTTTAAATAATTATTGATTATCTTTGCCGCTCTATCAAGTGACTCGGAGTCGTATGTAAGGTCTATCATCCTAGTAAAGCCTTGCTCGATAAAAGAGGCTTTCTCCTCTTCAGCGTCAAGCGCAAGACCGATAATCTCTTTGTCATATTGTTTTGCCTTGTTCAAGACAAGTGCCCTAAAGCTTTCTTTTCTTAACTTTAAGGACAGATAGTCGTCAACTAAGATTATTATATCACTTTTTTGAGTAATATTGTCAAAATTAAAATATTTTTCTAAAAATTCTCCCAAATCGACTACTTTTGCATTTAAAAATTTAATTAGGCTAAGCATAGATCCGCCTCCAGCGCCTGCCGCTTCAACGCTTTTAACTTTGAAGTCAAAATGGTTTTGCAAAAGATACTGAAAATTCTCCATATTGCGCTCGAAAATCTCAAGTATCAGATTGTCCTTGATGAGCCTGTTTTGATAAGTAGTGCCTCTGTAGCCGATGAAGCGCGTTTTGGAGTACTTGAAGACGATAAAATCAACACCCTTAATCAAATTATCCAGCTCAGTCGTGTCAAAGCGCTTGATCTTGTAGATGTCTCTCGTCTCTTTCACTTCTTCGTCTAAAACATTATAAAATTTCACGCCCATGGCACGCAAAAAACCTACAGCAGCGTCATTGACTCCACTTCCACCCACGCTAATGGTGATCTTTTTCTCGCCAATTTCAATAAGTTTTTTCACAAGAGCTCCTGCTAAATAACTTGTAGAATTAAGTTCGCCCTTCATCTTGTAATTTACTATGCTTGAGAAGGAGACGATAACTCTGTCGTCGTGACGAAGGTACTTTAATAATTTTTCTTCGCCCGCTTCGTTCACTACCGTAAGCTCCTCGACTTTAAAGGATTTTAAATCCTCTGTCGCCTCATAAATGTTGCCATAGCCGTCTGGAAGCGCGTAAATATCTACGTCGGCATCTATTTTCCCTTGTATCGCCTTTAAAAGCTCAATCGATGAAATCCCCGAAATGAAAGAGCCAGCGATGAGTGCGACCTTCTTAGACAATTCTGTTTAAGCTCCTTCCATTAACATATGCATCGATATTGTCATAAATAACTTTGTAAAGCCTTTGCCTTGCTTCAAGGGAAGCCCAAGCGATGTGTGGCGTGAAAGCCGCATTATCAAGCGCATATAGCTTGTTTTCCTTAGTCATAGGTTCAGGCGCAGAAACGTCTGAAGCGTAGAAAGCGACTTTGCCGTTCTTAAGCGCGTCAGCTAAATCAGCCTCGTTTATAAGACCGCCACGTGCTGTGTTTATGATGATGGCTGTGTTTTTCATAAGCGCAATACTGTCTTTATTAATAATTTCTTTTGAATCCCCGTTCATAGGCGCGTGTAAACTGATTATGTCCGCTTCTTTGAAGAAGTCTTCATAATCACGGAAGAAATCGCCGTCCGCATGGTGACCAGCGACCTTAAGCGCTATGACCTTCATGCCAAGAGCCCTATAAGCATCAGCTACTTTTTGGCCGATGTCACCATAGCCCACAATGCCAGCTGTTTTGCCGGCAAGCTCGTGAATAGTGCCTAGGAAGAAATTAAAGTCGCGACTGTCAACCCACGCTCCCTCGCGAACCTTTTTCGCATAAGAATAGACATCGTTAGCCCTATTAAGTAAGTGAGCAAGCGTTAGCTGTACAACTGAATAAGTTGAGTAGCTAGGAACGTTCGCAAGACCGATGCCAAGCTCCTTAAGCGCATTTAGGTCAAGGTTATCGAAGCCAGTCGCCGCCTCAGCGATGAACTTCACCTTAGTGCCCTCAAGCTCAGCTTTGCCAAGCCTTACCTTGTTTGTGATGACGATGTCCGCATCCTTGATTCTTTCTTTTATATCAGATGGATTAGTTCTATCGTATGTAATAAATTCGCCAAAATCCTTGAACATAGCAGTGTCAATGTCGCCCGGATTTGAATTGTACATATCTAAGAAAACAATCTTCATAAATATCACCTCTAATGTATAGCTACCCAAAAAGAAGTGATTTTAAACGGTGGAGTGGGTTTGTAAAGGCAAAATCAAAACCTTGTAAGCTCAAAGCTTAAATATTACTGATAATGTAACTCGGATTATAAAGGAAACATTTGTAAAAAATAAATTAAATAATAATTCTAAGTGCTTTGTGCTTGGAAAAAATCAGACCATAACTTACTTATTATGGTCTTTTTATATAAATCAAATATAATAAAATAAAGAAATTTGATATTATAGTAATATTCTCTATTTATTTCTTTACAGGTAGTAATATGCTTACTTTGGCACCGATTTCATCAGTTCTATTTTCTAAAACAAGGCTTCCTCCGTGCATATCAATAATTTGTTCGGCAACAAATAATCCGATTCCATGGTTTTCTTTTGAATGCCTACTTTTGTCTCCTTGATAGAATTGATCTTTTGCATATAAGAGGTCTTCACCTGTAAATCCATGTCCTTGATCTAATATTGATATTTGAAGCTTAGCAGCTTTAGAACATATAATTAACTTAATAGTTGAGTTTTTAGGACTTTGCTCCTTGGCATTACTTAAAATATTTAGAAAGGCTCGTTCAAAATTTTTCAAATCTACTATTAAAAAATCATCATCATAGTTAATATCTTCTAAAAGATTTAACTTATAAGTTGATGTAAATTCTTTAGCAAGTTTTTCAATGTTTTCTACAAATTCTTTTGCTCTAATTTGGGTAAAGTTTAATTCATTTGCTTGATTAGATTTATTAACAAGCATTAAAGTTTGGATATATTTATCAATACGACTTGTGTTTTTTCTAATATAATTTAGATATGTTTCTTGTTCTTCTGTTAGCTTTGTTTCTCCTAATAATTCTGAGTTTCCCTTTATAATTGAAACTGGAGTTTTTATATCATGGCTTAATGCTGAAATCTGATTTCTTTTTTTCTCTTCCTCTCTCCAATTTGTTCTTAAAGATTCACTTAACCCTAACTTTATTTTTTCTAAACTTTCTAATATGACATTAAATTCCTGAACATTTGACTTTTTAACTTGAAAATCTAAGTTTTGTTTCCTGATTTCTTCCGAAGCTTCTAGCAAAGGATTTAATTCTTTCGATATTTTCTTTGCCCAAATTAATGTGATAGTAATAATACTAATAAAACAAAATATTATCAGTAAAGTTAGTAATAAAATATTTATTTGTGGTAGATTTTTTTGCATCCAAGGACTTTTATAAAAAGGCTTTAGGTCATAAGCTACAAGTACATATCCATCTGATCTCTGTATTTCCATAAAGGATAAGTTGGAATTAGAATTAACAGAGCCCTTATGATAATTAAAGGCTGTATCTTGGATATTCTTATTCATATTTGTTTCTATAACTTTTTCGTCTTTTGATAGAAATAGATAAGATGTATTATCTGGAAGTAATGATTTTTCGAAATTTTTTGCAGTGGCAATATCTGTTCTTTTTTCAAGAATTAAATTCTCAGTATAGTTCGCAGGAAATATCCACTTAAATTGGTAAGAAAGAGATATAAAAGCCATTATTAATCCAACAGAGATTACTAGTCCTAGTGCAATACTTAACAAATATTTAAAAAGTATATTTTTAAGAGATTGACCTTTTGATTTTAATTCCATTTATATCCGATCCCCCATACTGTTTCAATTGGATTTTTCCCATATTTTTGAAACTTTGCCCTAATATTTTTTACATGTTCTGATATTGCAGATGCATCTCCTATACCATCAAATCCAAAGACAAGCTCGTATATTTGGTCTCTTGAAAATACTTGTCCTTTTCTTTTTGCCAGTAATTCTGAAATTTGATATTCAGATTTTGTCAAATGAACTTTTTCATCTCCTACAAAGACTTCATTGGAAGATAAATCAAAACGAATCTCACCGAGATTTAAACTACTGTGTCGTTCTCTTTTTTCTCGTCTTAAATGTGCCTCTATACGAGCTAGGAGTTCTGCTGCACCGAATGGTTTTGTGATGTAATCATCTCCTCCAATTAATAAGCCTTCAACTATATCTTCTTCCATAGTTTTTGCTGTTAAAAAAAGAATAGGGCAGTCTACTTTAGCTCGAATATCCTTACAGAAACTAATTCCGTCAATACCTGGCATCATAACATCAAGTAGAATCAAATCATATTTACTAAGCTTACTATTATCAACGTCTAAAGGATTTTGATATACATCGACTTGATGCTTGTTCTTTTTCAAAATGTTTCTTATTAGATCAAGCATATCTAACTCGTCATCAACTGCAAGAATTAAAGCCATTTTATCACCTCATAATTTTTCATAAAACATTTCTATTCGCTAAGAGATTTTCCATCCCACTTATTAAACCAAACTAATGAGGAAACAAATAGGATTAAGATAATAAACAAAGCTACAAAACTCCACAGTCTCAACTCTTTGTAAAAATAAGACCAATTCGAAACCTTACTCATAGTAATATATATAGCTGGAAGTCTAGATGTCCAGGTACAAGGTAAAAAATACCAAATACTATCACCAATGACAGTTATTGAAAGTAAAGTAATCATTGTTTCTAGAAAACCCAATCCAATAGATGCACCGCTACTTAATATAATTGATACCCAAAGATGAATCATGTATAGAGAAAAGCTGCTAATAAAAATTAAGAAAAATTCAATAACCCAATCAAAGATATTTTGATATACCGACAATATTGCAAAAATTATAATCGCTAAAGTCAGAGAAATAACAAATCCCAATTCTAATACAATAAGTTTTCCTATATAAGCCTTAGTTCTTGATTTTGTAGTAGATAAAAGCATTTGAAATTTTCCAGCACTTATTTCCATATCAACAACTTTTGAAGTTATAAAACTTAATATTATTGGGATTACTGCCCCTAAAAGTATAAAATAAGTTTGTATTATATCGCTTTCTTCAAAATTTTTTAATCCTGTGGTTTTTAATGCCACATAAAATAATGATGAATAGCCTATAGGTAAGACTATGTGAATCCAAAGAAGCCAGGTGTGTTTGATTTTATATATTTCGGATTTTATTATGTTTATCATTATTTCACCTCTTGCTTTGAAAACCAATTTGCACTTATTATTGTAAGTAATGTAAATAGACATACAGATAAAATACAAGGAATATATAATGATGTGCTTGATATTATTGGATTTGATACTTCCGTCAAAACACCACTTGGTAAAATATGCATAACAGGAATCATTAATCTAATTCCCCAAGAATATGGGCAATAAATCCAAAAAGCACCGTCAGACAACAATATTCCTGCTCCTAACCCTAATACTGCATTAATTATAATACTTGTAATAAATCCAAATTTTTTTGCCAAGAAAAAGCATAATGGGATTTGCCAAATATTGGCTATTATTAGTAAGGAACTAGCAAATAGTAATGTTGAAAATCCATAGTTTGGTGTTAATTGTCCTCCAATTAAAAATTGAAAAATATACACTCCTAGCATATGAATTATAGCAGCAATACTCATATAAATAAATGCTGTAATTATTTTTGAAACCCATAACTTTTTGAGATTAATATTTAGAGGGAAAACTGCTCTGTAGTTTAATTTTCTACTTTCTTTTCTATGCATCATTGCTGGTATTAAGGCAAAAGTTGCTGGCATTATTATTACATACCACCAGTTATAGGAATTGGTAGTGAAATAGCTTGGCATAAGAAATAAGGACAATAAGATTAAAGTTATTGGCATAATAACTAATAACTTCTTCAAGAAAGTGCCCTTATGTTTTAAATTTTCTGCAAGAATATAAGATATCATTTTTTACACTCCCATTCCACTTTTTATAACATTCATAAAAAGTTCTTCTAAATTGTCATCATGATTAATAATGTTTTGATATTGCAATTTTCCATTATTAATAATCCCAATATGATCAGCAGTTTGTTCAACTTCTGCTAAAATATGACTAGACAAAATAACGGTTATTCCTTTTTCTGGAAAACTTCGTATTAAGCCACGCAATTCTTGAATTCCTAGTGGATCAAGTCCATTTGTTGGCTCATCTAAAATCAAAAGCTTAGGATTATTTAATAAGGCAATGGCGATACCTAGCCTTTGTTTCATGCCTAAAGAAAACTGACCACTTTTCTTTTTGCCAGTATCTTTTAAACTTACTATTTCCAATACTTCTTCAATCCTAGAATCTGGTAAGCCTAGTAGGAGTGTCCTTACTTTTAAATTTTCCCTAGCCGATAAGTTCTCATACAAGGCAGGCATTTCTATCAAGGCACCAATATCCGACAAATCGCCACGACTCCACTCATGACCTTCAAAAAAGATTTGACCAGATGTTTTATGAATCATTCCAGTAATCATCTTCAATGTAGTCGATTTACCAGCCCCATTAGGTCCTAGCAATCCATATATAGAATTCTCTTTTATTTTTAAAGAAATATTATCTACAGCTTTTTGCTTTCCAAAAGTTTTAGTAAGATTTTTTGTTTCTAATATAAATTTGTCCATAAATGAACCTCCTCTTCATTTTATAAATAAATTATAAAATATAAACTTAAGGATTTCATAAGGAAGATAAAATTCTTTTAAAATTTAATATCTTATCTAGTACTGAGACTAAAAATTTGAAAATGTTCTATAATTAGATTAATTTAGTTGTAAAAAATTAAGCACAGGAAAGCCCTGTGCTTTAACTCATATCTTAAATTAGAGTACCTTGTCCTTAAGTACTAAGGCTTTTGGTGCTTTTATTATATCAAATGTTATGTAAATGTCAAGAATATTTATTCTATGCACTTTGAAAAGTGTTTTTGCACCTAGCATCCATAATTTAATAATTATTTAAATATCACTTTTATATGCTCTTCACCATTTTTATATCGCTATATTGAGTTCCATCCTTCAAGATGATGGCATTAGGAGTCTCTCCCACTTGAATAAATCCAAGTTTTTCATAAAGAAGTCTTCCTCTTTCATTACCTGAGTAATAATCAAGCTCAAGTTGTGAAAGCCCCAGTTTTTTTGCATAATCTTCAAGGCATTGAAGCACCTTTGTCCCTATTCCTTTGTTCCAGAATTCTTTTAACACAGCAAGAGCTACATTTCCTCTGTGGCGCATCTTCTTTCTTCTAAACCTTGTAATAGTGCCGTTTGCGATCAATCTTCCATCCAGTTCAACGACAAGCATAAGGGTATCATCAGATTCGTTAAAACCTTTTATTAACTTAGCTTCCTCTTCGGCTGAGATACTTATTTCTTCTGGATAAGAATTCAAAAAATCAGATTCTCCACTAACAGTTTTTAAATATTCAACTGTTTCTTCAGCATCATTTATTTGAATCTCTCGAATTATACAGATTCTGCCGTCTTTTAATTCAAAATTTTCTGGTGTAAACTTCATATTTATACCTCCAATAAATTTTAATTTGCCCTTTTCATAATATGAAAACTCTTAATTTAAAACTTCTTTCTTCAAGCCTTTATCGCTCCAAGAAAGTTTATATGCATTTTTATCAGGATTCGATTTAATTACTTTCATTTCATAATTATCCCAAACAATTGCTACCTGATTTTCTATTGCAATAGCATCTGTTAGCTGCCCAGCATAAAACTCATCAAAGCCTACTCTATCAGGCTCGTCATAATGAGGGCAATGCAAATAAGGAATGATGCCTAAACCTTTAACCCATATAGGTTTTGGATTTTCAATATCTTCTATAAACTCACTATCGCTATGGCCTGAAATAAACCAGCATATAGAGCCTGCACTTAAGCCGGAGAGTACTTTGCCACTTTTATAAGCTCTAATTAATGCTTTGTCTACACCGTATTCTTCCCAAACTTTCATCATGTATTGGGTATTGCCGCCGCCAACATAGATGATATCTGCATTTTCTATCTTTTGATTGACCTCTTCCTTGTCTACTTCTACATTAGATAAATACAAGGTGTCAGTTTTGCATCCTAGCTCACCATATAATTTACTAATAATTTTCACATAAGCCGGAGCATCTTTACTTGCTGTCGGAATGAATAGAAAATTTGGTTTTTCTTTTTTGGCTGCCTCTACAATAAATTTATCTATCTCGTAAGTTTCATTTAAGCCTACTTCCCCGCCTCCAATAGCTATAATCATAAAATCCCTCCTATGTTAATATTGACTTTATTATATCATAGAAAAGTCTTTGCTAATATTAAAAGTATAATACAAATTTAATTTTTTATCGCCAACAAAAAAGGATCAACAAGCTATACTTGTCAATCCTTTTGAATAAAATACATTTTTTACAAATCGAATGATTTATCGCTATATATATACTCCGCATAAATTTCGCACGAACGATGATTCTCCTCTTTATACATACTCCGCCAATAATTTTGCTGAAAAAATTTATGGATTGGACGAAGTGGACTGACGAAGCAAGCGCAGCGTACTAATGGTACGTGAGCATTGCTGAGGAGGGAACGAGTGCAAGACGAAATTTTAACGCAAAATTATTTGATAACGCTTATAATGAATGCCTCACCATTATCATTAAGTGCAATTTTAATAACACTATCCTTAGCATAATTCCTGCCAAAAACCACTCTCTTATCATTAGCAAATACACTTAATTCCTTACCCTTACTATCTTTAAGCACAAGTTTTTCGCTTCCACCTGCATCGTACAAAACGTTTTGAACTGTATATTCTTCGCTTAAATCTGTGATTAGTTTATCAAGTCTAAGAACTTTTTGGTTTTTGTCAAGGCTTAGCTTAACGATGTCGCCTGCCTTGCAATTCTCAAATTTTTCACCATTAGTCTCATAAACTCTAAGTGTTTGATTTTTGTCGTAGCCTTCGAATGATTTGTCAATCTTAGCATCGTAAACGCTTCTAAGCTCGATTATATCTTCTTTGTCAACTACTTTCTTCTTTTCTACGTTTTTGAAAACGATGGCAACTGGCGCGTTATCTGCTCCATGGAAGCTATCGTACTTAGTAACATTTTTGTCCTTAAGGTCCTTAACTGTGAACATATAAGCTGTTACAGTCTTGTCAAAACCTGCGTTTTTCACTTCATCTAGGCTAATAGTCTCTACTTTATAATTCTTTCCGACTTGAACTAAATTATATAGAACTGTGTTGTCAAGAAGGTTTACTTCTTTTCCTGCCACGTAAATGGAGCTTCTCTTAACGCTCTTTGTTGGTGCGAAAACTTTATATGTCTTGCCGTCCTTATCAAGTGGCTTGAAACTCTTATCGTAGTCTTTTAGTCCGTTTAATACAAATATCTTTTGAACTGCGTCTTTATTGTAAATTGCGTAAACGATGTCTTGATTATTTAGCTCAGAAAGTCTGATTTCCTTGCCATCTCTATATATTCTTAGGTCAAGTGAGTCTTGAACCCTAATTTCTTTGCCATTTCTATCAATTAGTGCAACTGCGTTTGTAGTCACTCTATCGATCATGAAAACGTCTTCATCAAAAGAAAGTTTTCCGTAAATAACTTGAACGTTTCCAAATATATCTAGTGCTAAATTAACTTTTTCGTTTACTAATAGTTTTACTTCGTCATTATAGTTTGCTGCATTAACTTGTGAGAATACTTTGTCATCTACAGTAGCAACTGCTCTTCTTGATTTTTCATCGCTTAACTTATAGTCTTTGTCAGCTAAATTGATGTATGCGCCGCCTTTACTTAATTTGTATCTAGCGCCTTGTCCTTCTACTTTATTTTTTACTACGATGGCTTCATCGCTTGAGTAGAAGTGTAGTACATCGTATTTTTCTAGCTTAGCTGGGTCCATTGGCATAAGTTTGCCATTGTCATAAAGGTAAGCTTTTTTAAGATTTCTCTTAACTATGGCAGCTGACTCGTCGTCTATAGCCTTAACTGCGCCATTGTCATAAGAAAATACTGGCATTATATCGTTAAATGTATATGCTTTGATGTAGACAACTTTTGCGTTAACGCTTGTAACATAGGCAAAGTCTGCCTTGTAGTTGATTTCTTTAGCAAAATCTGTGAATAAATCGAAATACTTGCCGTTAACTGCTGCGCCACGGAATTTTTGTTCAGTAAGCGCTGCCTTGTCTTCAAGAACTGTTGAATCCTTTGTAGCATCGCCAACATAAAGTCTTAAGCCTTTAATATTGATAGGCGCAATCTCAGTTTGAGCGATGGCGCTGTCTCTAAATGACTTAATCATGTTCTTTTCATCGATGTCAAGATCATAAACTCTGCCAACTATGTCCATAGGATCCATGCCATCCTTAAGGTCTACGATGTAGGAATTACCTTCTTTAAAGCCATCTAGGCTTGATTTTAATACGACGATTTCAGCTTGCTTTTCTGATAGATTTGAATTAGCGTTTGTCTTTGTAACGATGGCTGTAAGCTTTGATAATTCAGCTTCTTTCACGCCATTAAGATAGTTATAAATCATTACAAAAACATTCTCTCTTGTAGCTTGATCTTTATATTTTAGATCACTTAGGCCATTTAAAATGCCTTTATTTGCTGCATAGCTGATAAATGGTGCTGCCCACTCGCCTTGAGTTGCTGGCTTGATATCAGTTCCACCAGCTGCAACCGCTAGCATCTTGATAGCTTCTTGATAAGAAACGTTCTTTCTTGGTCTAAAAGTTCCATCGCTATAGCCAGCGATAATTTTTAGCTCGCTTGCGATGTTAACAAAGCCGTTTGACCAGCGATCAGCCGCCATGTCCTTAAATGCGCTAGGCACGTTCATAGCAGCCTTAGCGGCATTTTCTTTGTTAAGTACCTTTGTTAGCATAACTGCAAACTCTTCTCTCGTAATCGAGTCATTAAGTCTAAGTCCTTTGGCATCGCCTAGAACGTAGCCTTTTTCAACAAGGTAGTCAATCTTGTCTTTATTAGTTTTTGTTTCACTTTGTGCAAAGCCTACGTTAATAGCACTCGCTACTAAAACAAAGGCTAGTACAAAGGATAAAATTCTCTTCATCTTCATAATATTACCTCCCATTATGATTTGTTTTATACTTATATATACCATGAAAATGGATTTTTCAAACAAAAAAGAGCCTATCCGATTAGGATAAGCTCTGTGATTTTTATTTTGTGGTTTTTGTTTTGCGAATCGAAATGCGTTTTATCAAATTATATACACCGAGTAAATTTCGCAGGAAAAACGAGATGATTTAGCGTTGTGCAGAATTTTTTGGAGTGAGGTGTGCAAGTGCACTCCGCAGCGACAAAATAATTCGAAACTAGCTAAAGGGCTCGTTTTAACAAGAAATTACTCTTCTAATTCTCGTTCAAACACTAATTCCAATCTCGGATTTGCATCCACAAAATCCCTACTCTTATCGATTGAATCAACATAGCGCCAGCCTTCCTCCCCATGCTTCTTAATAATTTCTTGGTAATCGTCGTACCAAAGACCTGTGGTCTTTACTGTAACGAAATCGTATTCATACTTTTTCATAAAATCGCCTCTTTTATTTAATTTATTTTTCTTTATTAATCATTCAATTTTTTTCCATTTATATACCCCGAGTAAATTTCTTAAAGAAAGAAGAACCTCACCCATTTACAAAGCTTCGCTTTGAATGGGTCCAGGCCGTAAGTTTAATCAAATCGACGTTCACTTCGTTCCGTCTCTTTGTAAACTCTGGCATAAGGCATGCATAGCCAATCGAACATCGCCAAACTCGTTCTCTTGGTGCATGGACTTAAGAACCTTGGTGCTTCGCACTCGAGATGATTGGGTGAAGTGAAATCTTGATATAATTATACAAGTCACTTAAACTCTTAGTTTGCAGAGAAGTTGAGATGATTTTGCGTTGTACAGAATTTTTTGGAGTGAGACGTATAAACATACGTCGCAGCGACAAAATAATTCGAAACTAGCAAAAGGGCTCAACTTAATGCAAAATAAGTGAGCATTGCTAAGGAAGGAACGGCCCAAGGGCGCATTTTATTAAGAAATTATCTGATGTCGATGATTTCGTCATACACTATACCATCGTCTCCATCAGGTCCTATTACCGCAATCGGAGCATCTTTCAATCTCTTCAATTTATCTACATACTTTTTCTTTAATATATCCAAATCCGTATCCAAAATTTCTATATATGTCTTCAAATCGTCTTCTTCTGTGAGGCCTTGAAGCATTCTCACAAAGGCAAGTTTGCCCTTTTGTCCCTTGCCATACGCTTTATTATACTTAAGTGTCGAAGCAATCTTTCTTCTTTCAAGCTCGTCTTGGTCAAGCTCGCAGCCCTCCAAGAACTCAGCCGATTTTCTCATAACGTCAAAGCTTCTCGAAACGTGCGGATCTCTAAAGGTAAACTCTGCAAGGTAGTCAATACCTGCACTTAAGCCATCACCATAAGCGCCGCCCTTAGCACGAAGCTCTGTATGCAAATAGTCATTTGACATTATTTGTCTTAAAACTTCTACATCGCCGTCATTATCACTATCTAGATCAGTTGCCATGGCGTTGAAATAAACTTTGGATGAAACGATTAATTTAATATTTTTCTTTTCAATATTTTTTTCTATGTTAATGGCTGGAGCATCCACGCTCTCAAGTGAAGCTTCTAGCTCTGCTATAGCCGTATCTAGCTCTGGAATTTTGCTTTCGAATGAATAATGCGATAGAAAACCATTTCTTCTAAACATAGTTTTCATTAGTCTTTCATAGTCTTTTATCTCTTCGTCCTTAAGCTCATCAAATTTTGTCTTCAATTCTTTAAGGTGAATAAATTTTTCTATGCCATGAAGCTTTAGCGTAAGTCTCTCTTTTTCAAGGCTTTGCGCTTTCGCCACATCCATCGCAACGTTTGAAGCTATGTTTAAAATATTATTATCAAAGTCTGAAACGCTCTCCAAAACGTTCATCTTAAGGACTTTTTCATCGCTTGGATCGGAGTACTTGATGATCTCATCAATTAGTTTCATCGCGCTCTCTGCCTTATCCTTCGTAAACTTCGCGCTGCATTGCACAAACGGTGTCAATTTGCCGTTCTTATAATTTTTCACAACGCTCGCGGCAAAATTTATCGCGCCAGTAGTTTTGAATATATCTGTCTCAAGCTTTTCTCTCGATGACTTAGTAGTCTTGATGTCAGCAAGGAGATCAACTAAATTAGCGGCTTTCACGTAATCCTCCTCGGCAATATGAGAAATGTCGAAGAATAAATTTAGATAACAAATTTTGCTATCTTCCTTAGAATAATAAGCTGAGTCAGAAATCTTTTCAAGCGGCAGTTTTTCAATATCGCGAGGCAAATCACTTAATTTAAGCGTTGGTATGCTAGCGATGGCTTCCTTACTATCCATAGCTTCTTGCATAGCCTTAAGATCTTCATTTTCCTTGATTAGCGCCTCTAGCTCCTCATCCGAAAGACTTGCCTTGAACTCGTCAAGCGCCTTTCTCTCAGCCTCGTCTCTGTCCTTGTAAAAATCTTTAACTGGATAAAAATCTATTAGCTTAGCATCCTTGTGAACATCTTTCACAAAGTTTATAAAGGCACTCTTATCCTTCTTTAGCTCCTCAAGTGTAGCATTATACGCAAATGCAGCCCGTGGCGACTTATCAAATAGCCACATAGCCACAGCTTTTAGTGCAAGTGCAATGCCCTTTGTTGCAGTATTTGCAAACTCTTTAAGGGTAAAGTCCATTAGGTTAAGCGCCGAGTCATAGATATCGCCATTGATGCGGCCAGCCTTGATATTCTCAAGCTCTTCTTCAACAGCATCTTTGTAAATGTTTGCCTTGCCGCCATCTGCGTCTTTTAAAATCATATTTATGTCAGTGAAGTTACCATTGCCATAGCCATAGTTGGAGTAACTTAATAAATCACTCGCAATGCCCATCTCTTGGATCTTTTTCTTAAGCGGCGAATTTGAGAAATAGCTTAGGTACTTGCTTAAAAACTCAGTCATGATGCTGTCACGAGTATTGTCGATATCGCCTGTGATGAAGCTATATGCGTAATTGTGCTTGTCTGAAACATCGTTTGGATAAGCGCGCTCGATAAATTTTTTACTATCCTTAGCTAAACACATGCCAATTTTATTCGGAATTTCCTTGTAATCGTAAGCTGATAAAAACTCGTCCAAATGTTCAAGTTCTGCGTCTACGTCGCCATCGCCATACAAAACAGTGTAGGAATTTGATGGGTGGTAGTGCCTTCTGTAGTAGTCAAGAAGCTCATCATAAGTAAGTTTGATAATCTCGTATGGGTCGCCGCCTGAGTTGAAAGCGGGATAATTTCCGGGATACATCTCTTCTTGCATCGCTTGGTAGATGAACTCTTCCGAGGAGGACATAGCGCCCTTCATCTCGTTATAAACGACGCCTTGGTACTGAATTTCGTCATTTTTATTAAAAATTTCGCGCCTAGTGCCTTCTTGAAGGAAGACTCTCTTGTCCGTTAATAGTCTTGGATTAAAAACAGCATCTAGATAAACGTCCATCAAATTATAAAAGTCCTTCGCATTTCTTGATGAAATCGGATAAACTGTCATATTTTGGAAAGTCATCGCGTTCAAAAACGTTGCAAGTGACGACTTTGCAAGGTCCATGAAGGGCTCCTTCGTTGTGTATTTCTTCGAGCCCGACAAAACTGCGTGCTCAATTATGTGCATTATGCCCTTTGAATTTTCTGGAATCGTTCTAAATCCTATCATAAAGGCCTTGTTGTCGTCGTCATTTT
Organism: Fenollaria sp.; assembly: GCF_057222035.1. Taxonomy (NCBI): domain Bacteria; kingdom Bacillati; phylum Bacillota; class Clostridia; order Eubacteriales; genus Fenollaria; species Fenollaria sp. The sequence goes on from NZ_JBXXYC010000003.1 coordinate 57,809, forward strand.
CAAATTTGATGACCCTAGCCTTGGTCTTATTGTGCGTAAAAATCTTATACGCTGAACTTATTTCGTCTATAAATCCACTCTCTACTAGAGAAAATTTTTCGTTCATTAAATCACCTCAATTATCCTTATTGTAACACAGCGCTCTTGACTATGTCAATGGCGGTCGCATCCGTTAGCTTAATTAAATCTGCTGGACTGAGTTTTATTTGCAAGCCAACTTTGCCTCCGCTCACGTAAATATATTCCTTATCCATCGCCGATGCGTCGATAAATGTCTTAAGTTTCGTCTTCATGCCAATGGGTGAGCAGCCGCCGTGCACGTAGCCTGTTAGTGGCAGTAAATCCCTTTGCTTAAGCATATCCACTTTCTTTGCGCCAGCCGCCTTAGCCGCCTTTTTTAGGTCGAGCTCCATCGCCACGGGCACTATGAAAACAAAATGTTCCCCTTTATTCGTCTCAGTAACTAGGGTCTTAAAAACCATTCTTTCATCTTCATTAAGAGTGCGAGCGACGTCAGTTCCACTGATTCCAAGGCTCGCATCGTATTCAAACTCCTCATAATCTACGCCCGCCGCGTCAAGTAGGCGCATCGCATTTGTCTTTTTCATAAAATCACCTACTTTATTATACCCAAAACTATTGTCATAGTCATGCTTTTGTGCTATGATTTACTTAGTGGAGGTGGATTTATGCTGCTTGTTAAAAATGCAAATTATAATGGTAATGGTGTTGACATCTTGTCTTTAGATGGCAATATCACTATGATAAAGGAAAATATAGAAAATTATTATGGGATTGAGGAGATTGATTTAAAGGGAAAAAGAGTTTTTCCGAGTCTCATCGATGGCCACGTACATGTGACTGGTGGCGGCGGAGAGATGGGCCCTACGTCGCGCGTTCCCGAGATAAAGTACGAGGACATAATTATGGCGGGTGTGACGACGCTCGTTGGCCTGCTTGGGACTGACAGCACGACGCGTTCGGTCGAAAATCTCGTATCCAAGGTCAAGGCGCTAAATGAGTACAACGTCAGAGCCTTTGCACTGACTGGCGCCTACGAGTTTCCTTCTAAAACCATAACGGGCTCGGTTAAAAAGGACATCACTTACATAAGTGAGATCATCGGCTGTAAGCTAGCAATTTCAGACCACAGAGCAAGTTACGTCACAGAGGACGAACTCGTAAGGCTAGCGAGCGAGTGCTACCTAGGTGGCCTCTTCGCCGGCAAAGTGGGTGAATTACACATGCATACGGGCGGACTTGGTAAGGAAGGCCTTTCAAAAGTCTTCGCAGTCCTTGAAAAACACGAAATTCCGATCAAGGTCTTTAGGCCAACGCATTGCAAAAACATAGTTGACGACGCCGTTAAGTTTATGAATATGGGTGGATACGCGGATTTCACTGCAGGTGACGATGGTCTTGATGCGATCGACTACGCGATAAAGAACGCGCCATTCGATAAAATCACGCTTTCATCCGACTCAAACGGCTCTGTGCCTATCTGGTCCAAGGACAAAGAGCTCTTAGGTATAGGCGCTGCAAAGATTACAGAGCTTTTCGATACTATAAAGATGCTTTGCAAAAATTATGGCTATGAGCTAAAGGATATGATTAAACTTGCCTCGACAAACGCAGCGAAGGCGCTTGAAATAGACAAAATTACTGGCGATATCAAGGAAGGGCTTTCACTGGACCTTATGGCGCTTGATGATAATGATGGTATTGACACAGTTATCAGCAAGGGAATTCTTGAGATGAAGGACAAAAAAGTTCTGCGCAAGACTAATTTTTCTGATTTTTAGGAGGACTTATGACGATTATAGCAACTTGGAAAATGGCTTTGATGGGCACAAAGCTCGCACGTGAGGCGCTTTTAAAGGGCGCTGCGCTTGAAGAAGCCTTAATCACTTTAATAAAAGATGTTGAAATGAACGAAGATTTTCACTCGGTCGGCTACAGCGGCCTACCTAACGAAGATGGCGTGGTTGAGTGCGATGCAGCCATCATGAACGGGGACAATCTGCATTTTGGTGCGGTTGCTGGCCTTAGAAATATGAGGAGCGCTGTCTCAGTCGCTTATACCCTCATTGATAATGAATACAATAATTTTTTAGTCGGCGAAGGCGCCTTGAAACACGCTAAAGACATGGGTTTTAAGGAAGAAGAGATGCTTACATACGAAGCAAAGAGGCGCTGGCTCGAAGAAAGGGCAAAAAAACCAAAGGTTTATAAGGGCCACGATACAGTCTGTGGCCTCATCGCAGAGGACGGAAGATGCGTCGCGGGAACGTCGACCTCGGGTCTCTTTATGAAAAAAATGGGCCGCGTGGGTGACTCGCCGCTTGTAGGTCCAGGTCTATATGCGGACAGCGAAGTAGGCGCCGCAGCTGCAACAGGCGTCGGCGAAGATATAATTAAAGGAACATTATCCTATGCAATTGTAAGTTTAATGGCGAGTGGACTAAGTCCTCAAGACGCCGCGACAAAGGCAGTTAGTGATTTAGACGCAAAACTTAGGGCGAAGGGCGAAGTGCCGCGCGATTTCTCAGTAATAGCAGTAAATAAGGACGGAGCATGGGGCGCCGCCACAAATATAGCCGAGTTCCCATTCATAGTAAGCGAGACAAATGGCGAAACGAGTATGTATATAGCGAGAAACTTTGGTAGAGAGATAGAAAAGATTAAATAATTTAATTGAGAGAAAAAAATTAAAATACCCTCCTTACTTGAAAATCAGTAAAGAGGGTGTTTTTTTTGCCTAAATATTTTATCAGTATATATACACCGAGCAAATTTCTTAAGAAATTTTATTTTTTGTCTAATTGGCGCTCGTACTCCATAATAAACTTTATATTTTGTTGTTCAGTCGTCGATAAAAACGCACTATTATAATGCTCATCAACCTTATACCACGATTTTTGCTTAAAGTAATCGGCAAATTCCTTCGTCTTGAACTCATAGCCATGGCGAGCCAAAATTTCTGCCTTAATCAGTCTTATCTCGTTACGCGATAGCGCTTTCAAGAGCTTCATTGGTATCAATTTTGCATCGCCATTAAAAAGGTATTCGTCCTCAAAAACTTTTTTGTATGACTTGGCGAAATTCTTGTCAAGCTTCTCTTTCGGCTCAATTGGCATAAAATACTCAGCTTGCGCCCTTATGAAACTTGCATCATCTATCTTCATTTTAAATTTTTCGTCGGCCTTGTCAAACTTTTCGCGGTCAAGAACGGTATCCTTGTAAATTTCCTCGTAAACTTTCGCATCCTCACTCGCTTCCTTTATATATACATGGCTTGTCGTGTATTTATACAAAAAATAAAAAATCGCCAAAAGCGCTAAACATACCAAAGTTAAGACGATAGCATAGACCTTAGACCTGTCCCTTTGGCCTTCGCCTCTGCCCTCAAAATTTATGTAAACACTCGTGTTTCTTCTAATTCTCATTTCATCACCTAGCTTAATTATATCACTATGGGGCAATGTTTTCAAGAGCGATTGGGTATCTATATTATAAATAAGATTTATGTTTATGACCTTGCCACTTCGTTTTTATTGGTCATGGCTAGTCCATAAGCATGGTGAAATTTAGATAAATAGATATATAGAGGTGATTAAATGACTAAGCTTTCGATACTAAATCTTGTACCGAAATACAAGGACGAAACAAAAAAGGAGGCTTTCGAAAGAGCCGTGAAACTCGCTCAGTTTGCGGACTCAAGAAGCTTTGAAAGATATTGGGTCGCTGAGCATCATAACAGCCCCGCCGTACTATCGAGCGCGACTGAACTTGTTATAACTCACATACTAGGCCAAACAGAGCGCATCAAGGTCGGCGCAGGCGGCGTGATGCTACCAAATCATACGCCATATCAAGTTGCTGAACGCTACGGAACTATGGAAGCGCTTTTCCCTCACAGAGTAGACCTTGGCATAGGTAGAGCACCCGGCACTGATATAGAAACTGCAAAAATAATCTATCGTGACACATATAAGCAAGAAAAGTTTTTAGACGCTATCCGCCTAATGCTAAAATATTTCGATGGCGATGCAAGTGGCTTAAAGAGCGCGCCTTATCCTGGCATGGGCGCAAAAGTCCCTATAACTATCTTGGGTAGCTCCATAAACTCCGCTTATGTAGCGGCTGAGCTTGGTCTACCATATTCATTCGCAGGCCATTTCGCGCCGCACACCGTTAAAGCGGCCTTTGACATTTACAGAGATAATTTCAAAAAGAGTAAGTACCTTGACGCGCCATACACAAGTTTAGGCGTTTCTGCTAACATTGGCGAGAATAAAAAGGACGCGGCTGAGCTTGAGTTTCACGCGATGCAAGTGTTTTTAAAGATACTAGACGTGGACAATCGCGATGAGTTCGAAAAGATTGACCCGAACGACGCGCCAGAGCTTACAAGCATGCAAAAATTTGCTCTTAAGGCTATGCGCGGTCTGCACATTGGCGGCACTTATGAGGACGCGAAGAAGACTTATGAGGGCTTCAAGAGGGATTACGGTTTTGATGAATTGATTGCGGTAAGCTATATTCCTGAGTATGACAAGCTTACGAAGTCCTTTGAGATACTTGAAGATATTGTTAACGAGAGAAAATAGAGGTGATTTTATGAATAATAACAACAAGACCATACACTTAGCTGGCGGCTGTTTTTGGGGCATGCAAGGCTATTTCAATAGAATACGTGGTGTTATGGGCACAAAAGTAGGATACGCTAATGGCAAGGGTGATAGCACTAATTACGAGAGAGTTAAAGAGACTGATCACGCTGAAACCGTTGAAATAACTTATGATAAAAGCCTTGTGAGCCTAGAAGAAATACTTCTTCGCTACTTTAAGGTCATTGACCCAAAAAGTGTCAATAAGCAAGGCGGCGACAGGGGTAGACAGTATAGAACTGGAATTTATTATAGTGATCCAGCTGATAAAAAAATTATTGACAAGGTATATAAATACGAAGAAAAAATTCACGGCGAGCTCGCTGTTGAGGTCGAGGAGCTGAAAAACTTCGTATTAGCAGAAGGCTACCACCAAGATTATTTGGAGAAAAATCCGGGCGGCTACTGCCATATCAATTTAGCTGAAGCTGATGAGCCCATTTTCGAAAAAGAGTACAAAGAAGTTTCAGATGAAGAAGCAAAAAAGCTCTTGGATGAGCTTAGCTACAAGGTTATGAGGGAGGAAGGAACTGAGCATCCGCATACGTCTGAACTAAATGATGAGTGGCGAGCTGGGATTTATGTGGATAAATTAACTGGTGAAGTGCTTTTTACTTCACAGGATAAATTCGATGCAGGCTGCGGCTGGCCTAGCTTTGCGAGGACTATAAATAGTGACAGCGTTAGCTACAACAGGGACGAATCGCATGGAATGAGGCGTGTCGAGATCAAGAGCAAGCACGGCAAGAATCACCTAGGCCACGTTTTTAGTGACGGACCTAAGGAGATGGGTGGACTAAGATACTGTATCGATGGCGCTGCTCTGCGCTTTGTACCGCTTGAGGACATGGATAAGGAAGGCTACGGCGAGTACAAAATATTTTTCGCAAATGATGTGTATAAGGAAAATGCAAGGAAAAATGTGAGCGAAGAGCCAAAAGAAGTGACAGAGGTGAAAGATGAATCGCATGGTAATGGTGATAGAGGGATTAGTGCGGATTGAATAGTAATAATTATTTTTGTGATTATCGTCGCAAAAATATTATTTAAACGATTTAAAAAATAAATTTTGAGCAAAAATAAAAGCTGTGAGAAAAATAATCTCACAGCTTTGTTTTATACATCTAGTGCTTTTCTTAAATCTTCGATATTATCATAAGAAGGTACATTTGGATCAAGTGCCATGCGTCTTCCTTCTTCAATCGCTTCTAAAGTCTCTTTATTAGGCACATCTAGTTTTAAATCAAAAGGAATGCCACCTTTTCTGATGCTTGCTCTTAAAAACATATTTATGGCTGTCGACATATTAAAGCCAAGTTCAGCGTAAACTTCTTCCGCAGCCTTTTTTATGTCCTTATCTATCCTTACATTTAAGTTAGTGTTACTCATAAAATCACCTTCCTTAATATAATTCTAGCACTTGATAAAGACTTTGTCAATACAATGTCATTAAATTAGCTTAAAAATCGTTAGTAAAATTAAATTATAACAGTTTAACAATGTCTCCGCAATTCTAGTTCTGTTGGCAAAATTGATGAATAAGGCGAAGTACAGTGAGTGAGTGCCTGAGGCGTGCTAGACGCACTCCGCAAGGCACAAACGAGCGAAACAAGCCTTAGTCGCAATTTTGATAAGAACTAAGCGTCGCTGCGCGAAAATCCGTTGCGCATTAGACAAGATGAAGTAAATAATACTTTATCCAAATAATCCAAAGTTTCTTTTTCTACAAAGTCTGATATTTCTTGGTTTGCTTTTTCAAAGAAGGCTTCTTTGTCCTTTGCATTAGCATATTCCTCATCAAATTTATTAATCAATTCATTCATTTTATTATTGATCTTGATTTGATAACGTTCAACATTTGAAGCATTTTCAGCAAAGTGTGCGTCTGCAAGCGCGCCTATAATCCTGTTGATCCAGTAGAAATTGTCTGTAGATGGCTTTGTAACTGCCTTTCCAACGTAGTCTGGAGTTTTGGAAACCTTTGTGTAGAATGGTACTATCGCATTGAAAACGTTAGAGCCAAGTGCTAGCCAGTGAAGTGCTTTCAAATCGTCTGGCATGTAGCCTCTAACTTGTGTTAAGCCCAAAACGTTATTTCTATTTATACCAATAGGTCTAAATATTCCTGCCTTCATTTCGTCTTTGTGTTTTGCATAGCAGTCATAAGGTGTACCTTGATAATGGTTAGATAGTGCCCATTTAACTTCTTCTATAGTAATTTTCTTTTCTGGAACTAGTGCCCATGGTAAATTGTCGTCAGTTGGTCTGAAATCTGCGTCGTAGCCATCCCAGAAGAATGTTTTTGGATTGAAATAGCGTAGTAGAACCCAAGCTCTTGGTGTGTTATATGTGTGGTCTGAGTCGTCGTGTGAACCAAAGGCGTCTCTAGGGTTAAATACCTCTTCTTCACTCATTCTCTTATCTAGGTGCGCTTTTTTAACTAAATCTTTTAATGATTTTGAGCACATATATTCTTTTTCATCGCCATAAGCGTCGTCAAAATCGAATTCATCTATGCCTAATTGGTTTGGCATAATTACATAAGCATCGTCCGGAACCCTCTTTGCCATCCAGTTGTGGCCGCCAATTGTTTCAAGCCACCAAATTTCATTTTCGTCTTGGAAGGCAATACCATTCATCTCGTAAGTGCCGTATTTTTCAAGAAGTGCGCCCAATCTTCTAACGCCGTCCTTAGCGCTCTTGATGTATGGAAGTGTGATAGTAACTAGGTCTTCTTCGCCTATACCGCCAAAATGCTCAGTTCCGTCCTCATCTTTATGGTACTCAACAAGTGGATCAGCGCCCATAACTAGCTCATTTGTAGTAAGTGTTTCAGTAGCGTTCATGGTAACGTTTTTAGCGTTAACGCCATAAGCGCCCCAAATGCCCTCTTTTGTGTCAGAGCTTGGCGAATAAGTGTAGTCCATCGGATCGTCTGGTAAATCGATCTCAACCTTTGAAATAACTGCTTTGTATTTACGTGGTTGGTCCTTTGCCTTCATCACCGCGAATCTTTTTGCGCAGAAGATGCCAGATGGTGAGTCCTCATTTCTTGCGACTATAGTTGAGCCGTCGTAGCTCGCATTTTTACCGACTAGAATAGTTGTACATGCCATATAAAATACCTCCTTATCTTTCTAAAAAAATTTGCCCTTGAGCCCATTCCTTCCTCAGCAATGCTCACTTATTTCGCATTAAGTTGAGCTCTTTTGCTAGTTTCGAATTTTTTGTCACTGCGACGTATGTTTATACGTCTCACTCCAAAAAATTCTGTACAACGCATAGCGTAAAGGTTCTCGGCCATTTATGGACGAGGTTCTTCAATCATCTCAACTTCTCTGCAAACTAAGAGTTTAAGTGACTTGTATAATTATATCAAGATTCCACATCGCCCAATCATCAAATTTTTTCTACGAAATATTATTTTAATTATTACAGTTAATAATACCCATTATAATAAAAAAGACTACACATTTTATAGTATAGTCCTTAAATATGTCTAATTGGAATAAAAAATAATTTAACGCGAAAGTAATAAGTCGTCGTCTTTAACCCATCCCAATTTTTTAAATAGATTATGAAATAGTAATGATAAAACCGCTGGCAGCACTATATATGTCAAAAGAACTCCAATCATTGTCATGGTCATATCTGTATTTTGCATTGCATTGAAGGTTTCTAAAATGCCCACAAGACCCGATGTTCCCATACCAGCGCCAAGCGGTGTATTTTTTAATTGAAATACACAAGTCGCTATTGGTCCAGTTATCATGGACGCAAGTGACGGCGCAAGCCATATCTTCCAGTTCTTTACTATGTTTGGTATCTGTAGCATGCTTGTGCCGAGTCCTTGAGCAAGAAGACCGTCAAAGCGATTCACCTTAAAACTGATCACGGCGAAACCCACCATTTGCGCGCAGCAGCCAGCAGTTGCAGCGCCTGCAGCGAGATCACTTAGCCCAAGCATCATGCAAAGAGCCGCCGACGATATTGGCAGAGTCAAAACCATACCGACTATCAAAGAAACTATGATACCCATAAAGAATGGTCTTAGCTTAGTCGCTTCAATGATTATATCGCCTAGTCCCACCATCATCATGTTTATGGACGGGCCAACGAATTTTGCGATGGCAAAGCCTGAAAGTATTACAGTTAGTGGTGTTGCAATGATGTCTATCATGGTTTCCTTTGAAATAAGTTTGCCGAGCTCAATCGCAACGACCGATGCGATAAGGCAGCCAACTGGTCCGCCGAGCTGGTTTCCTATGTAGCCAACTGCAAGCGATGAGAGCATAACTAGGTTTGGCGCCTTTAGTGCGACCCCTATCGCCGCGGCAATGGCTGGGCCAGTCATGTCTTTACAAAGTGGCCAAAGCTCTTCAGATAAAAACTTCGCTCCAGTGTGTGTGCCGATCGTGTTTAGTATGGTGCCGATAAGTAGCGATGCAAATAGGCCCATCGCCATGTTGCCAAGCACGTCAATAAGGTAGACCTTGTATGATACCAGTACATTTTTCTTGTGTAAAAATTCTTTTATTTTCATTTCATCAATCTCCTTTTTTGATATTATAGCACCAATATTTTTTATGTGAAGAGTTTTTTCTAGTTTTTTTATAGCTTTTCGCAAGTTGTTAATTAATAATATTATCTTTGTTAATTATGTGTTTATCTTACTATATAAGCATTAATAGCACTATAATGTGCAATCCTTGACAAGTAATAAAAAAAGTGATAAACTGCAGCTAAGGAGGGATGAAAAATGACTTTATTATTTATATTACTAATTATTGCAATCTTTGCATGTATGCTATTTGCAATTGGCTACATGAAGAAGCTAAACCTAAGCTTCAACGCAAGAGTTTTGATAGCTTTAGCAGTCGGCATCATCTTTGGCGTGCTATTACAAATTATCGTTAAAGACAAGGAAGTCCTTGGAACATCAGTATCCTGGATCTCTATAGTTGGCAGTGCCTATGTAAAACTTTTAACTATGGTAGCCTTCCCACTAATCTTCATAAGCATCGTTAAATCAGTTGCTATGCAAGAAAGCGGCATGGGCAAGAGCACATTTAGGATTATGGCTGTCTTCTTAATCACAGTATTTATCGCGGCTATGGTCTCTGGCTCATTATCAGCAGTCTTTGGACTAAATGCCGATGGACTAAACTCTGGTGAAAACGAATTGCACAGACAAGAGGTGCTTATGGAAAAGCAAGCTGATTTCAGCAAACTTCCTATGCAAGAGCAAATCGTTAATATCATACCAACAAATCCATTCTATGCATTGACTGGTCAAGGCAATAACGCAACACTTGCTGTTGTTTTCTTTGCTTTCATGATAGGTCTTGCAGCTATGCAGCTTAAAAATTATAAAAAGGACGTGGCAGATAGGTTCATTCAAGGGGTACAGGACATTTCCGATGTCATCATGCACCTTGTTAGAATCATAATTAGACTAACACCATACGGCGTATTAGCTCTAATGATCAAGATCACTGCAACATCTGATTGGCAAGCTATACTAAAGCTTGTAAACTTCATACTAATCAGCTACGCAGCAATGATAATCATGGTTATAGTTCACATGCTATATCTATTGACATCTGGACTAAATCCATTCACATTCTATAGAAAATCTATGAGTAATTTATTATTTGCCTTCACATCAAGATCATCTGCAGCAACACTACCTATTACCATAAACAATGCAGAAAATAACTTAGGTGTGCCAGAGGGCATAGCAAACCTAGCATCGACACTTGGTACAAGCGTGGGCCAAAACGGTTGCGCCGGAGTCTTCCCAGCTATGGTTGCTGTTATGATTGCTCCGACTATGGGTATAAATCCATTGTCAATAGCTTTTCTTGTTGAAGTAGCGCTACTATGCGTACTAGCAAGCTTCGGTACTGTAGGCGTAGGTGGTGGAGCGACTTTCACTGCCATAGTTGTCTTAAGTGCACTAAACTTCCCAGTTGGCTTAGTTGGTCTACTAATTTCAGTTGAACCAATCATAGACATGGGTAGAACTGCTCTAAACATCTCAGACTCACTACTTGCTGGGGTTATAGCTTCGAAGAGAACTGGTGTATTAAACGAAGAAATTTACAACAGAAAAGAAATTGTGGACTAAACTCTATTAAAGGAGGTTACAATTATGAAGATTATTCTTGAAGATAGTTTTAAGAGTGCTCTTAAGAGCGAAGGAAAAAACACTGTAACGATTGATTTATCGGGCTGCTCCGAATGAGGTGCAGGCGAAGTAACACCAATCGTGAAATTGGAAGAACCTAGTAATAAAGATGATTACGGTCTTTATGAAGTAGATGGATTCAAGGTTTACGTCTTTGTTGCTGTCAGGGCAATGGATGATACGCTAACTTTGAAATTCAAGAAAATATTGTTTAAAAAGTTATACCTTGTTGAAGGTGTAATTAAATAAGAGATGGGCAGGTGCTTGATATTATTGAGCACCTGTCTTTTTTCTATTTAAATAGATTTGCTACTATAACGAAAAGTGTATTACTCGTGACTTAGGCTTCTCAAATTGGAAATTTCTAAAAGCTCGATCGCTTGAAAATTCATATTCGTTACGTTTCACTTCACTAGATGAATTTTGAAGAACCTCGTTCTTAAGAACGAGAACCTTGGTGCAAGACACTTGGGCAGCGCTCTTCGCTAATAAATTTCACAATTTGTTCAGATGCGTCACTTCGTTAATAACACTTTTCTTTTATATGTGAGATGAAAATTCATTCTTGGCGACTTTACCAGTATTTTATAGAGCCTAAGAAAAATTATTTTCACAGCAATAGTGAGAAAATTGATTTTCACGAGCGCAGCCTTCGGAGAAAATAATTTTCGATGTGCAATGCACTTTTCGAGGAATAACGCAAAATCCGAATAAAAAAGGAAGGCTACTATAGAATTTAATCCATAGTAGCCAATGCAAAAGATATATAATTTTAATTTTCATAAGAATAAGATCTTAGTTCTTATCCAATAAAATCAGATTTTGCGAAGTAAATCCTATCTACTCTTATCCAATCCGTATAAAAGAACATTTTTCGCTAAAATTAAAATAATTACAAACGCAATTACCGCTTCCACTCCCAAGAAAGTACCATTATAAATAACTGAGTACATAAGTGGGCCGTGGCCTGATCCTTCTGCATATTCTGCGAAGAAGATGTAGCCTGATAATACGTGGCAGATGAATCTACCTAGAACGCCGACTATAACAGCAACTGGTACGTAGAATGATTTTCCTTCGCTAACAATTTGTTTAGAGAAGCATCCAGCAAGTCCAAGTAAGCCAAAAGCTAATGGATAATCAAGTATAGCTTGGATAGGTGTGTAGATGTAGCCGCCTAAAAGCATGTCAAGAACGCCATAAACAGCGCCAACAACTATACCATAGCCAGCGCCATGTCTTATTGCGAAAAATAAAAGTGGAATCATTTGTCCAAGAGTGATTGAGCCGCCTTGAGGCATTTCAAAAATCTTGAATCTACCAAGAACTATTGACAAAGCAATCATTACAGCCGCTTCAGTCAATATTTTTGTACTAATTTTTTTCATAAAAAAACCCCCTAATGATGTCACTAGGAGTTTTCTCGCACTTGCCTACGCTGGTACTAACCAGATCAGGTCGTAAGGGTCGATAAATCTCTCAGCCAATGGCTCCCCTAGTGATAAAATATTAATTATTACATTGATGATTGTAGCACAAGAAAAATAATTTGTCAAGGAAATGCACGAATTTATTTATAAATTATGTTTATTATTAAAAATTTTGGGTATATATAATTGAACGATTTATCACGCTCAAGTGATTCCTAAGCACCTTAAGGAGGTTTACATATGGATAATTATTTAATTTTGAAAGCCGTGGGACTAATTATTGGCCTTGCAATAATTTATTTTCTTCTAAGGAGCTATAAGAAAGTTCAAAGGAAACATTAATTATAATTTGATGAAAATATTTTTTCATTTTGAAATATCTCCTTCAAAAAGAGCCTGTACATTTTTTGTACAAGCTCTTTTCCTTTTTATTCACTTTATTTATCAAAGATAAATGATACTTCCAAACCTGAGTTTTTATTTTTTATAATAAATTTCGCGTCGTGTAGCTCAGCTATTTGCTTAGAAATGAATAAACCTAAGCCATGTTTTGTAATATTTGTCAAATCTTCTTGGTTAATTCTCTTGATAATATCTTCACTTACGCCACTGCCTTCGTCCGATATAGTGATACTTATCACGTCTTCACCCTCTCCAAGCGTAACTTTAATTTTGCCAGCTGTATAATTAAGTGCATTTTTCAAGATATTTTCAAGCATTCTGTAAAATAAATTCTCATCCATCTTAATTTTCGTATCTGTTTTAATATTATTTTCGAAAATAATTTCTCGCTCTGGATTTTCATTTAGTTTATCAACTATAAGTTTTCTGATTATTTTTAATGGGTTTTCACTAGTAAAATTCTCTTTATCAATGCTAGAGAGTGATATAGTGAGGTTTAGCCCCTCTAAGATGTTTGAAATTTTCAAAACCTCGTCCTGTATAAGTTTTTTATCTGGATTTTCTTTGTTTACTTCCCAAGAAATTTTTGCAAGCGGCGTCCTCACATCGTGGCTCACGCCTCTAATCCACTTGCCTTGAGACTTTTTTAGCTCCCTGTATTTTTCATTCGCCTCGTTTATGGTTTTCGTCAAATCTTTCAAGTCGCCGTATTCATCGAGCTTTTCGTAGTCATCCTCATACAGCTTATCTATGGCTCTTTGCAGTGGGAGTATATTTTTAAGGATATTTTTAATATCTATCTTATAAAATACATAGACAAATAATAAGAATAAAATTAAAAATGCCAAAACAAGTATTATATTGAAAATAAATTTACTGTAACTGTAGTAGTTTGAAGGCAATTTGTCCAAGGAATGCTTCGGATAGGCAAAGACAATTATGCCATCGTCTAAAACATAGGTAAATACAGGGTAATCAGCTAAGTAGTATCTCGCAAATCTCGCCACATCTCTTATATCAAACTTGTTCTTAAGCTCTTTTGGCTTATTAAAGCTCTCTATAAGATTTCCCTCTTTGTCCAGTCTTATAGCCCAAATATCTTTTTCTTGTAAAAACGCTATATTTTTCTCGTTTAGATAAGTATCCGTTTTATGTTCATTCACATAGGAGTAAATATAATTAGGGTTTGGATATTTATTATTTAATCTATAGTTTAAGTATAAAAATATCATAAGTAGTAATAATAGAAAAAACAATAAACTTAGTATTCTGATGACAATTTTTTTAAATCTTTTTAATATATAATTAAACATTTTAATCCTCTTTAATTAGTTTGTAGCCAAGACCCTTTATTGTGATCAAAATCTTGGGATTTCTTGGATCATCCTCAAGCTTTTCTCTGAGCCTGTATATATGCGTTATCAAGGTGTTTTCGTAGCCATAAGAGTCTTTCCAAATATTATCTAAAATTCGGTCAATTGAAACTATTGTATTTATATTTTGGGATAAATAATCCAAAATTTTAAATTGCTTTGCTGTCAAGGGAATTTCTTCGCCGCCCTTTTCAAGTATGCCTCTCGATTTATCAAAAACTACTTTACCTAAATTTATTTTCTCGTCGCTTTTAATTTTTTTAATTCTTCTTAAAACTGCGTCTATCCTCCAAAGCAGCTCATCTGGGAAGAAAGGCTTAACAAGGTAGTCGTCCGCCTTATTCTCAAAGCCTTCTCTTCTGTCATCTATGCCATCAAGCGCTGAAAGTATGATAACCGCTAAATTAGACGCGCTTCTTATCTCCTTTAATAAATCAAAGCCACTACCGTCTGGAAGCATTAAGTCTAAAACCACCAAATCGATTTTATAATTTTCTAATTTAAATCTGGACTCCTTCAAGTTTTTGGCAGTATAAACCTCTTTAAAGCCTTTATCTTTCAAAAAATTATATAAATTTTCTAATAAACTTTTTTCATCATCGACTAACAATATACTAAAATTACTTCTAAAATCCATTACCCCACCTCATTAAGATTATTATACAACATTTTTTTAATATATTTAGCTTTATTTGAATTTGTTATCTAAAAGTGAGCTTGTGTAAACTTTATATTTATCTATGCGTGCTATTATAATTTTAGGAGGAATGATTATGAAAAAAATACTTGAAGTAAAAAATTTAAAAAAATCTTACAACAAAAAATTGGTCCTAGACATTGATTCTTTGGAAATCGAAGAAGGCTCTATCTATGGCCTTATCGGTAAGAATGGCGCCGGCAAGTCAACTCTTATGAAGATTGTACTTGGTCTTGTGAAAAAAGACGCTGGCACAGTTAAAGTCTTCGATCAAGAGGTAAACGCCAAAAACCAAAAGGATTTTAATAAAAATCTTGGCGCTCTTATTGAAAATCCATCATTTTACGAGCACCTAAGTGGCTACGAAAACCTTGAGATAGTCGCAAGCCTAAAAGGAATTAAAAAAGAGAGCATCAATAAAACTTTAGATCTAGTAGGCCTTAACAATGTGGGCAAGAAAAAGGCTAGGAACTACTCCCTAGGCATGAAGCAAAGGCTAGGCATAGCCATGGCACTGATGGGCAGCCCAAAACTATTGATATTAGACGAGCCAATCAACGGCCTAGACCCTCAAGGGATTGAGGAGATGAGAAATTTATTTAAAAACATCGTGAAAAACACATCTACCAGCATACTTATCTCTTCGCACATACTTGATGAAATCGAAAAAATTTCCACTCACATAGGTATACTTAAAGAGGGTAACCTAACTTACAATGGCAGTCTGGACGAATACAGAAGGCTTCATCCGCCATATATATCAATGATTACTTCTGATAATGACAAGGCTAGAGAACTTTTAGACCTTGACATAGACTGCATAAGTGAGAAAAAAATAATTTTAGGTAAAAAATCTAACCAAGATATTGCAGATATAGTTAATTTTTTAACAGGAAAAGTTGATATATACAGGATAGAGGAAGAAAAAGAAAGTCTAGAAAAGCTATTTATTGAAGAAAGCAGGTCTTAAGATGAAAAATTTAGAGAGGAAAAAATATAAAAGACTTGGAATAAATTTCTTAATAATAGTAGTTTTTATCGCTCAAATGCTGATGGTGGCAGGCGTTAGCCACTCGAAATCGTTTGCAGAAGGTGCCTATCCACTTGCCTACATCCTAGACACTTATTTATTTATATCACTACTGATAAACCCAATACTGATCTCGTCCCTTGTGAAAAAAGTTATAGAGATTGAAGAAAAAAATAATATGTGGAAAATTCAAATTATGCTCGGAGAGAAAGTTAATCATATACTTATAAATAAATTTAAAAATTTATCCCTAAAATTAATTTTGCTGCAAGCGCTTGAAGCTCTATTCTTTATCTTGCTCGCAAGAAAATCAGTAAACTTCAATATGAACAGCGAAATGCTCCTAAGATTTCTACTTGTAAACTTATCAGCACTGATAATAAATTTATTTTTCTTGGGATTTTTCATGATAGTGGAGATGAAATCGAATAAAGTATATACCCTTTCATTTATCTCAATCAGAGGCGGTCTTACAGGTATCATCACCATGCTAACATCTAAAGTGCTTTCATTTATCAACCCATTTGCTTGGATGGCATCTCTTTTGAATGTTTCTTATGTGATAGAAAACCAAAACTTCGTTCAAGTGCTAAACCCAATAAATTTCTACACCATAATCATTGCCTTTGCATTTTTAGTGCTTATGATAATTTATATAAAGACAATGAAATCATATAATTTATGGAAGGACTAGGAGGAAAAATGTTAAAATTAGAATTAAAAAAGATAAAATTTATAAATATTTTGCTAGTAAGCCTCATAATACCCTTATTAGCTAACGCCTTTGGGCTTATAAACTACATGGGTAACAAGGCTTCACTAACGCACGAGTGGCAAAGTCTGTGGGCTCAAGTGAGTTTATTCTACTTCTCCTTCTTCTATATACCTTTAATTGCAATCGTTGTAGCAAGTTTGTGGTCAGTTGAGCACAAAGCAGGACTTAAATTCATAAGACTGAGTCCAAAAAAGAATATGTCCTTTATATTAGCAAAGACGATTTTAGCCTTCTTCATAGTGAGTCTATGCCAAATATATTTTTTCTTCTTATTTTATATAGGAGGAAAATTTATAGCAAATTTCTCTAGTATAAACTTTAGCATATATTTTTACTATATAATGATGAGCATAATATTATCACTTCCAATAATCGCCATATTCAGCGCACTTGCCATAAGGATAAAGTCCTTCGGCATCATAGTGCTTTTATCTAGCATATTTACTATACTTGGTTTGGGAACTGCGTATAGGGCACTCAAAATAGTTGGACTAAGCTTTTTGGCGATTGAGTCAAACAACTTAAGATTTATAAATCTTCACGATTTAGGCTTATTAGCTTTTTATGCAACGGTGGAGATCTTAATATCCTTGTATCTTTCTAAGAGATTTTTAAAATATGAAAGCAAATAAACACAAAAAGAGCCTGTACATTTTTTGTACAAGCTCTTTTTCTTATGCAAATATTAATTTTTCTTTACTGTAATATCTTTTCCGTCGTAGTCCATTGTGATAGCTTCGCCGTCAAGCACTTCTCCAGCTATAATCATTCTAGAAAGTTTTGTCTCAACTGTTCTTTGGATGAATCTCTTAACTGGTCTTGCGCCAAAGGCTGATGAGTAGCTTTCTTTAAGGATATACTCTTTCAAGGCCTCTGATATGCTCAATGTGATGGATCTTGCTTCAAGTTTAACTCTAATCTTGTCAACTTCTTTTTCGATTATGTCAAAGATTTCTGCCTTCATAAGCGGCTTAAACATAACAATCTCGTCGATTCTGTTTAAGAATTCTGGTCTGAATGCGGCCTTCATCTCGTCATTAACTTTTTCTCTTGTTTCGTCTGTAATTTTGCCGTCTTCGCTAATGCCTTCAAGTATATCTGGCGAACCGATGTTGCTTGTCATGATGATGATGGTGTTCTTGAAATCAACTGTTCTGCCTTGATTGTCAGTAAGTCTACCATCGTCCAAAACTTGTAGAAGTATGTTGAATACATCTGGATGCGCCTTTTCTATCTCGTCAAATAATACTACCGAATATGGTTTTCTTCTTACTTTTTCAGTAAGTTCGCCGCCTTCTTCGTAGCCAACGTATCCTGGAGGTGCGCCTATTAACCTAGATACAGCGAATTTTTCCATGTACTCGCTCATATCAATTCTAATCATGTTCTTTTCATCGTCGAATAGGTCTTGTGTCAAGGCCTTTGTTAATTCTGTCTTACCTACGCCAGTTGGTCCTAGGAATATGAATGAGCCGATAGGTCTGTTCGGGTCTGATAGTCCCGCTCTGTTTCTGATGATGGCGTTCGATACAGCTTCTATCGCCTCATCTTGACCGACTACTCTTTGATGAAGTATCTCGTCAAGTTTTAGTAGTTTTTCCTTTTCGCTCTCTTCAAGCTTAGAAACAGGTATTCCAGTCCATTTCGATACAACGTCTCTGATCTCGTTTTCAGTAACTTCAAGCTTTAGATACTTTTGCTTTTCATTGACATTTTCGTTCTTTTCCTTAAGTTCTGCCTCAAGTTTCGTTAATCTACCATATTTTAGCTCGGAAAGTTTTTCCAAATTGTATTCTCTTTGAGCCTTTTCTATCTCGTATTTTGTCTCATCTATCTTTTTCTTAAGCTCTTTAACGTCTTCTATCCTGTCTTTTTCCTCTTGCCATTTCTTTAGACTAATGTCGTATTCCTCTTGAAGTGCTTGCAAATCCTTGTTAAGCTCTTCAAGCCTCTTCATGCTGCGCTCGTCGTCCTCTTTTTTAAGAGCCTCTCTCTCGATCTCAAGCTGCATAATTAGCCTTCTCTTCGAGTCAAGCTCCTCTGGCATCGAGTCAATCTCAGTTCTAATCATCGCCGAGGCCTCATCCATTAGGTCGATGGCCTTGTCTGGCAAATATCTGTCGGTGATGTATCTATCTGAAAGCACTGCGGCAGCTATAACAGCGGGGTCAGAAATTCTGATTCCGTGATAAACCTCGTACTTTTCCTTTAAACCTCTCAAGATGCTGATGGTGTCTTCAACAGATGGTTCAGTGACCATAACTTTTTGGAATCTTCTTTCAAGTGCCTTGTCCTTTTCGATGTATTTTCTGTATTCGTCAATGGTTGTCGCACCGATGGTTCTTAGTACGCCTCTTGCAAGTAGCGGTTTTAGAAGGTTTCCAGCGTCCATAGAGCCTTCAGTTCTGCCAGCGCCGACGATGTTGTGAATTTCATCTATGAATAATATTATCTTGCCTTCAGACTTTTCGACTTCTTTTAAAACTGCCTTTAATCTCTCTTCAAACTCGCCTCTGTACTTAGCTCCAGCGATTAGTGCGCCCATGTCAAGCTCGAAAATTGTTTTGTCTTTCAAATTTTCTGGCACGTCGCCCTTAACTATCCTTTGTGCTAGACCTTCGACTATGGCTGTCTTACCAACGCCTGGGTCGCCGATTAAGCAAGGATTGTTCTTTGTTCTTCTCGAAAGAATCATAAGAACGTTTCTGATCTCATCGTCACGGCCTATAATTGGGTCCATATTGCCTTTCCTTGCGTATTCCACAAGGTCTCTGCCGTATTTTTCAAGCGCTTGATAACGCATCTCAGGGTTATCACTCGTTACATTTTGATTGCCACGAAAGCCCTTCAAAGTATCTAAGAATGCCGCTCTCGTTATATTATATTTCTTGAAAATGGCATCGATGTTCGCATTTTTCACTTCCATAATACCTAAGAATAGATGTTCAACGCTTAGGTACTCATCTTGAAAGTTTTTCATCTCTTCTTCTGCTAGTTCCAAAACTTTGTTGTATTCAGCCGATGTGTATATGTTTGAACCACTTTGCTTAGGGAAATTATTAATGATACCTTGGGCATCCATAAGCATGCCGTCTACATTTACGCCCATCGCCTCAATCGTAGTTCTGATAAGGCCTTCCTTGTCTTCAAGTAGTGCCTTTAGTAGGTGCGCTGGTCTTATCTCAGGATTGCCAAGTGACCTCGCAGCCTCGTTCGAATTATTTATCGCCTCAATTGTTTTTTTCGTTAATTTATCCATGTTCATAATATCACCTTCTATTATATTTATTTATATTTTTCTTCTAATTCTTTGTATAATTTTTCGCTTTCCTCATCAAGTTTTGGGTTCACCATGTTAAATCTGATGTATAAATCGCCTGTTGCGCCCTTCATATCAGTAAAGCCCTTGCCCTTGATCCTCATAAGCTTGCTTACGTCGTAGCCCTTTGGCACCTTGATCTTGATCTTCTTGTCAAAGACTTCGACCACTCTTTCGCAGCCGAAATACGCGCCCCACGGGTAGATCTCGACGCTAGTTTTGATGTCAAGGCCGTCAAGTTCGTAGCGGCTGTCCTTCAAGAATTGAATTTTGAAATAGATGTCGCCACTTACGCCCCATTTTTCGCCCGCCACTTTTATGGACTTGCCAGCTGTAATACCCTTTGGTATATTTAAATTTATATTAATATTTTTGCCGTCAACATTTAAAGAAACTGACCTTTTCGAGCCATTATAAGCTTCATCAAGCGATATATATAGCTCAGTATTGTATCTTTGTCTCTCTTTTTTTGCCTTGCCTCTAAATAAGTCATTTATATTAAAGCCCGATTTTTTATTAGATTGCGCTTTTCCGCCAAAAATGTCATTTATATTAAAGCCTGATCCTTTTCCTGAAGCTGATTGAGAATCGCCACCAAAGAACATATTGAAGAAGTCAGAGAAGTCGCCACCAGAGCCGTTTGTTTCGTATCTGTAGTAAGTGCCGCCATTACCAGCATTGCCAAAACCGCCGAAACCAAAATCGTTTGGGTTAAAGTTTTGTCCGCCTCTAAAGTCATAGTTCGAGCCAAAAGCGTCGTACTTTTGTCTCTTGTCTTTGTCAGAAAGAACCTCGTAAGCCTCATTTATTTCCTTAAATTTTTCTTCGTTCGCCTTGTCACCTTGATGCAAATCAGGGTGATACTTTTTGGCAAGCGTCCTAAAAGCCTTCTTGATCTCAGCATCAGAGGCCTTTTTGTCGACACCTAATATCTTATAATAATCTTTATACTCCATAATATCACTTCCTTTGACTATCTCTGACTTATTTATACCCAGTAAATGAAAATATAAACATATTTTTTATTTTTCTATGAAAATAGTGAAAAAATCGCAAAAAAAGAAGCGATGATAATTAAATATCATTCGCTTCAATGAGTTTTATTATGAATTTATTTTTTATTTGTTTAGTCAATTTTGTTTATTCACTAATATTAAATCTTTTTATATTAATCAAATTTTCTTTTAGTCGCAATACCAAGTTCTTCTTCAGGGACGATGGATTGGACGAATTAATTTTAAATTAAAACTTATTTGTTAAGTGCTTTGCCCTTACTTAGCTCAAAATTTTACACCGCCACCATCCAGCTTCTTCTTCAAAAGAAGAACCTCGTTTATAAATAAACGAGAACCTTTGCGCTATGATGGATTGGACGAAGTGATTTTAAATTAAAACTTATTTGTTAAGTGCTTTACCTTTAATTGTAATTGCAAAAATATTGTCTTTGTAATCAACCGATGCTTCTAGTCCCATCAATTCACACAAATTTTCGACTATATTCAGTCCCAATCCGCTCGACGCATCATTCTTCGATTTATCTATAGTGTAGTTCCTTTCGAAAACTCTCTCTATACTATCATCCGTTTCAATCTGAGCGAGATTAGAAAATTTTAGCTCAAAGTAGCCATCTTTCAGCTTTAGCTCAATCTTGTCCTCGCCTTCGGAGTACTTCATCATATTTGATATTAAATTGTCTACAACTATCTTAAGATTCTTCTCATCTTGGAAGCATCTCACTCTATCAAGCTCGACATCAATCATTTGGCCTTTGGCGATATAGTAGTCGTAGTAATTCACTATCTCTTCTTTGATAAAGTCATCGAGATTAAAGACCCTCTTGTCAATCTTGTAGGACTTCGACACAAGCCTTGAAAAATCATAAAAACCGTCGATGAGACCCTTTAGCTCCTCGGCCTTCTTCTTGATAATCTCAAGGTACTTCTCGTCCCTAGTCTTCTCGTAGACATCGATGTAGCCCATGATGGACGTAAGAGGCGTTCTAAAATCGTGCGAGATGTTTGTAATCATCAGGTTTTGGTTTTCAATAGAGGCGTTGTATTTTTGACCCATGGTGTTCTTCGAGTCAATAATCGCTTCAATTATCTTACAGATCTCATTCAATTCACCCGTATAAGAATAGCTTTGCAAAGCGACCTTAATCTCGCTTGCTTCCTTGTCCTCAAGGTTTTCACGAAACTCTTTAAGCTCTTTTCTTGATATATATATGGTGTAGCAAAGATAAATAACAAGTCCCAATAGTATAAGCATTACGCTCATCAAATCTAAGCCAAGAGCGGCTACTAAAAAAATTAGCGCCGCTGCTAGTATGATTGCAGGAAATATCCTCTTCATTAAAATTCTCTTTTTCTACCTACAAAGTAGATGCCAGCCCAAACAAGAGCTATCCAGCCAAGCATGATATAAAGATTATTGTAAACATTCAAAATCTTATCTGTATAATTATAGCTTTGTAAAAAGGCAAGATCGTAGCTTCCCATCATTCCAGTTATTGATTGTACAATTCTTGATGGTGCTAAGATTATTAATCTTGGATCCCATTTAAATTTATTTATAATTATATAAAGTACTGGTTGGAAGATCGACATGGCAACATAAGAGATGGCGATAGCTGATGATCTGTGTCTTGTAAGTATTTGGAAGAACAAAACAAGTGACACATAAAACCATAAGCATGGTAGTAAATATGCAAAGCCTATAAGGAAGTTCTTCATCATATCTGCAAATGACATAGTGCTGATAGGTGCGATGATTGCGCCGACTCCTATAAGTATAGCGCACATGATGATCATGTAGACTAAAACGTATAGGAAGGAAATAATTGCGTTTGCTAAATAAATTTTAATCCTTGATTGGCCAAGTGCTAGGTTGTTGTTGATGGCGCCCGATGCGTATGGTTCAAGCGCTGTAAGGTTCACCATTAGAGGTATTAGTACGGATGCTAAGGATAGTATTTGACCTAATGTAAAGAACATCATTGAAAGGTCACGATCTACTCCCCATTCGCCAGTGACGCTCCTTTGAAGACCTGCAAAGATGTATAAAACAAAGGCGCACATCACAAAACCAAAAAGCCATAAACCTATATTGTATTTTCTTTTACTGATTCTATATAATTCTGCTTTCATAAAATTAAACATCTCTTCTACCTCCTACTAAGCTTAAGAAATAAGATTCAAACTCTTCCTTAACTTGATTTATCTCGATGATTTCAACGCCTGCGTCTTGGAAGGCCTTGAATATGGCGCTGCTATTAACATTATCATAGATAGCTATAACATTATCAGCTAAAACCTTGTAATTGTGAAGCTTCATGTCCTCTTCCAAAACTATAGTAGCCTTGGCAGCGTCGTCAACCTTGATCTTTGTAGACGATTTAAGCTTTTCATTAAGCTCATCCTTAGTAATCTCTTGGATAAGTCTGCCATTGTCAATGAAGCCGTACTTAGTAGCAACCATGTTAAGCTCGCTCAAGATGTGGCTCGAGATCATGACAGTAGTCTTTCTCTCTTGATTAACAAGCTTGATAAGGTCCCTGATCTCCTTGATACCGATAGGGTCAAGACCATTGATCGGTTCGTCTAGGATAAGAAAGACCGGATCATCGATAAGCGCGATACCGATGGCAAGCCTTTGTTGCATACCCAAGGAAAAGTTCTTCGCCTTTTTGTTCTTAGTATTTTCAAGGCCGATAAGCTCCAAAGTTTCGCCTACCTTCTTCTTTCTGTCCTTGATGTCCCTGTTGATCGCGATGTACTCAAGATTGTCCCTTGCACTAAGCGTTGGAATGAAGTAAGGCCTGTTGATTAGAGCGCCTGTCCTTCTCCTCGCTATGTTAATATTTGCGCCCGCATCGCCAAGAAGCTCGATTGAGCCACTTGTTTGGTAGCTAAGGCCAGTTATGATTTTAAGTAAAGTAGATTTACCAGCGCCGTTCTTGCCGACAAGACCATAGATCTCGCCTTCGTTTACACACATGTTGACATCCTTTAGTGCGTAGAAAGAGCCGTAAACCTTGCTTACAGAATTTACCTTTAAAATTTCTTTCATAGTTTTCACTCCTTTTTTATCTTTATGAGTTTATTATAATACACAAATCTTAATTATTTCTTAATTTTCCCTTAAGTTTTTCTTAAATATTTTTAAGAAAAACTTAAGGTTTCTTGATAAAATGCGCCCTTGGGCTCGTTCCTTCCTCAGCAATGCTCACGTACGCTTAGTACGCTGCGCTTGCCTCGTCGGTCCACTTCGCCCAATCATCACATTTTATCTAAGAAAAATGGTGTTAGTGAATAAAGATAAATAATTACTTTCTTTTGTAAAATTAAAATTTTAGTGAATAAAAACTTGAATAATATATATATATATAAGAATTTTGACATAAAAATACATTAGTGGTAATATTATTACAAGAGGTGATATATATAATGGAAGGCTTTTATCCAATCTACATGTACACGCCGATGCCCGAGATGCACAATGTGATGGTGCCCGTGACATCTGGCTGTTCCTACCAAAAATGCCTCTACTGCGATCTGAATTTTAGGCAAAAATTTCACATTTTTAAACTTGATGAAATTGAGGACTACCTTAGGAATGAAAAAATTAAATATGACAAGATGAAGCGCAGCCCCAAGAAATTTACACTACTTGAGGGCAATCCCTTATGCGTAAAAGCCTCTTTCCTTGAAGATGTCTTTGCTCTTATACATAAATACTTCGAAGCCCAGTACATATCAATGTTCGCGCGCGCAAGTGACGTTCTTCGTAAAACTGATGAGGAGCTGCTTAGGCTTAAAGCTATGGGTATGGATAGGCTATGCTTGGGTCTTGAGAGCGGCTCGGATGAAGTTTTGAACTTTCACAAAAAAGGTCACAGCGTGAATGATAGCCTAAGAGCCTGCAAAAAGCTTGAAAGGCTTGGAATTAGCTACTCGGTTTACATAATGCTAGGCCTTGGCGGTAAAGAGATGACTATGGCTCATAGAATTGAGACAGCAAAATTATTAAACGAGATAAAGCCATTCGAAATAGTTTTCGTGACGACTGTAATATTTAAGCGCGCGCCTCTTAAGGACATCGTTCGTGCGAAAGAATTTACAAGACTTTCTATAAAAGAAGTTTTAGACGAAGAAATATATATACTTGAAAATCTTGAGATAAATACGGTCATCAAGGCAACGCACAAAACCAATCCCTTGCCACTACTTGCGAAATTCCCTGAGGGCAAAGTGGATTTGATAAGAAAACTAAAGGAGTATAGAGATAATAATAATGAAAAAGAGCTGAGACGGAGGGAGATGAAGAAGTGGCAGGTGTGGTCCAAAGAATAAAATTTTAAAGAATAGGGTTTCGCATTCAATCGGCGCCTTGAACTCATTCGCTTCTCAGCAATGCTCACGTACCATCTGTACGCTGCGCTTGCTTCGAAGCTCCATTTCGTTCAATCCATCCGATTGCTCTGCAAAACTTGTTTGATTATATAAAAATAACAAAATATTATTGAAAAATTCTGTACAACGCCAATCTCATTAAATCGCTCTGCATAGCGCAAAGGTTGTTAAGTCCATGCACCAAGAGAACGAGTGTTAGCGATGTTCGATTGGCTATGCATGCCTTATGCCAGAGTTTACAAAGGTATGGAGCGAAAGCGAACATAGCTTTGATTAAACTTACGGCCAAGCTTGCTTCGAAGCTCCATTTCGTTCAATCCATCCGATTGCTCTGCAAAACCTGTTTGATTATATAAAAATAGCACGCCTAAACGTGCTATTCATATACTATCTACTTGATATTTAATTCTCTTTTTAGTCCCTCTTGTAGTACTTGAGAAAAGTTAATGTCATACTCCATCGCCCTTGCGTTTAACCACGCAGGCACAGTCACAGTTCTACTTACACTCTTGTTTATATTTGCCTTTCTAATACTTGGCATATATACATCAACAAGAAGGCTCTTTTCGTTATCTTCAAGCTTTAACTCGTTTAATGGCGTAGGCGCTGGAATCTCTTCACCATCTTCTTCTAAGCCATTCATAACCATGCCTAGTAGTTCACGTGCTGACATTTGAGCATCTTCATCATCTACCCCACTTGTAGCAACATCTAAATCAGGAAATACAACAGCTATTTCTCTGCCATCTTCATAGATGAATTTTGCAGGATAACAATATCTTTCTTTTAATTTCATAAAAACACCCCTTTTATAAATAGGAAGCACAGGGCTATTTAAACTTTAGCCCCGCTTGTCTCTCAATTGATTTTAATGTTGGTATTGGCACATCCTTATCAGGATGCTTCACAGTAACACGTCCCTTTTTAAGCTTATGCTTAAATTGGTGGTGACTACCTTCTATATCGACTAAATACCAGCCATCGTCCATCAATTGCCTTATGAGTTCCCTCGAGCTATAACTCTTCATTCTTTGCCTCCTACAATCATATTGTAGCACATATAATTATATGTGTCAAGAGCTGTTTACATAAACAAATTTTAATTTCTTAGATAAAGAAGAACCTCACCCATCATCAAAGCTAAAGCTTTGGATGGATCCCGAGAACCTTGATGCTTCGCATAATCAAGAAATTACTCGTACTTTTCTTGATTTTCGCGACTTAATCTTTTATAAAAATAATATGCAAAGATAAGTGTAACTGCCTCTGACAGTGCTGAAGCGAACCATATTAGCGTTGGCTCGACCATGGTCAAGACGAAAAGCGCCAAATATATGGTCACGAAGCTTCTCAAGATATTGATGGTAACTGAGTACTTTGGCTTTAAGAATGACACGCAAACGGCTGCTATCAATACGTTGAAGCCTGTTATCATGAAAGATATCGAGAATTTACGAAGCGACTCGACCGAGTAGCTAAGGGTCTCTTTGTCCACGTCCAAAAATATTCTAAATATCCTCTCTGGAAATAGCTGTGATGCCACCAAGAACACGACTCCCGTTACAAATATCGCCGCAGTTGCTAAACGAAATAGCTTTTTGAGACTATCGTAGTCTTTTTTACCATAATAATAGCTTAGAAGCGGCTGAGTGCCTTGCGTTATGCCCGCAAAACAAGTGAGGGCAAGGTTATTGACATAGCTTATGACAGAGAATGTCGCAATGGATTTTTCGCCCAAATATTTGATTATGAATATATTATAAAATAAAACTATCATCGCGATGCCGACCTCTGAAACGAAATCGCCAACACCTAAGGAAAATATGGATTTGAGCGTATCAAAAGAGAATTTTACCTCTACGAACTCAAGATTTGACTTGCCAACTGTGAAGTGAATTAGATAGACAACTGTAGAGATTACTTGCGATATACCCGTTGCAACTGCTGCACCTGCAAGACCATGACCCATGAGACCAACAAAGACGTAGTCCAAAATTACGTTACTTAAACCGCATGTGATGACCGTTGCGACCGCCAAGCGCGGAAAACCATCGACCTTGACCAAAACTTCAAAATTATATGAAATCATTAAGAATGGCACAAAATACACGATGTGACCTAGGTATTCGATGACCAAAGGCCCCAGATCTTCGGTTGCGCCCAAAAGTCTCGCAATCCTGTCCATATTAAAATAAAAAAGCACTGTCAATATTATTGAAGAAATCGTTACAGTTTTTATGTTGAAGCTAAAAATTTTATTAGCCTTCATGTAATTTTTTCTGCCGATAAAAACGCCGCACATAGTCTGCGAGCCGACTGCAGCGATTATCCCAAGCGCAAAAACGATGTTGATGAAAGGCATTGAAAGATTAACCGCGCTTAGAGCCTCGACGCCGACGTACTTGCTCACGAAAAAGCCATCAACCATTGAATATAGGCTAAAGATGATCATGGCTGAGAGCGACGGAATTATATAGGAGAAAAATTTTTTATTGATTGATACCGTGGTAATAGTAAAACCTCCTTATATATATAAGATTATAACACAATCACAGGCTATTGGCAAGTTCTTTTGCGTTCGATTTGCCCACGGAACTTGTTCGCTGCGCGCCCTCCCTCAACGTACTTCTATGTACGATGTCGGTCGGCCGCTCCGTTCCACTTCGTCCCGTGCATCAAATCGCTTCGCAAAATAACGGGGTATAGGAAGAATCCACTTCGCTCAATCATCAAATTTGCTCTGCGAAATATCTATTCATTGTCTTTGCACAAAAAAAGAGCCAAAGCTCTCTTGAATGAATTATATATTTTTCGCCATAATAAGTTCTTCAATTATAATAAATGCATATTGCTATGATAGTTTATTCAAAATTGTGCTATAATATATATGAAATAAACAATAAATAATAAATAAAAAATATGGAGGTAAATATAAATGATATTCTTTGACCTTGATGATACTATATTAAATACAGCAAAAACAAATCTATTAATTTTCGAGCGTGCACAGATGGATTTGCACATCGACATGGACGCGGACGAGTTTAGAGGCCGCATAAGAACTGCGCTTCGCTCGCGCATGATTAGGCACATGGACTTTGCCTGCAACGAAACCATCGGCATAGACCCACTTGACTACTTACTTATGGAAGAGCCTTACGAGGAAGAAAGGCTTGAACTTTTCAAGAATGGGGTTTATGACGATGTGAAAGACATTTTGGGCGAAACTACAAAAGAAGAATTTTTCGCGGCATTTTTGAAAAGACGCTTCGACTACACAGAAGCAATTGACGGCATGCTAGAGCTTATAAAAGATTTAAAGGCTGCCGGCCACAAGCTTGGTGTGATCACAGACGGCATCAGCGAAATTCAGCACAGAAAGGCGCAAACACTTGGTCTTGACACGCTTATGGACCACGTATTCGCTTCAGGCGACTTTGGTTATGGTAAACCCGATACAAAATTTTTCTTCGGCGCTATGAAAGCAGCGGGCGTTAGACCAGGGGAGTCCACAATGATAGGCAACAACATCGACTCAGACGTTTTCGGCGCACTTGCAAGCGGCATGAGAGCCATCTACTTCGGCGCAAAACCAAAAAATTATGAAGTTTTATACGCACCTGACGCAAAAGCACTTAGAGAAGTTTTAAAGAAAGCGCTTTGCTAATGGGTCTAGGCACATTAATTAACTGCGCAGCCATCATCGCCGCTGGCATCTTGGGAAGGATATTCTCAAAAATACTAAATAAAAAAGTGCAAAAAGCGCTCGTACTATCATCCGGCGTGAGCATATTCTTCATAGGACTTGCAGGTTCAATGCAAGGCATGCTCAGCATCTCAGAGGGTACACTTAAAAGCGGCAGAACCATGCTCCTAGTGATATCACTTGCGATAGGCGCGCTAATTGGCGAAATCATCGGCATAGAAGAGGGCTTCGAGCGTTTCGGTGCCTATCTTAAGAAAAAGACAAAAAGCGATTCAGATCAAGGCTTTATCGCCGCCTTCGTCACAACGTCACTAACCGTCTCAATCGGCGCCATGGCAATAGTCGGATCCATGCAAGAAGGCATCGCAGGCGACTACTCAACTTTGGCTCTAAAAGCAGTTTTGGACTTCATCGTCGTCTTCGTCATGTCCGCGTCAATGGGTAAGGGAGCGACATTTTCCTTCGTTCCAGTCTTCATTTTGCAGATGTCGATCACCTATCTATCTAAACTCATCGCCCCATACATGACAGACCTTGCAATTGACTACCTTTCACTCGTTGGCTCCGTCTTAATCGCTTGCATCGGCATAAATTTGCTTTTCGATAAGAGAGTTAGCGTCGCCAATATGCTTCCAGCGCTCATCGTAGCGATGGCTGCGGCATATTTGCCATTATAATAAAAAAATTCATACACATAAAGAAGTTAGAGTGCACCTTGAACTTCTTTTTTAGTTAATTAAATACAAAATATTGATTTTTAAAGCTTTTTATGATAAAATCAATATATTAGATATCATATCAGACATGGAGGTGCCTATGAAACTAGAATTAAATAACATTGGAGTTTTTAATAATGCTTCAGTAGAAATTGACGGCATAACTGTCCTTGCTGGAGAGAATGCTAGCGGTAAGAGTACTGTAGGTAAGGCACTCTATGCTATATTTCATGGATTGAAATCATATAAAGAAAAGATAAAAGAAAGAAGAATATTTAATATTTTAAACTTGCTTTCAAAATTGCCTGTAACAAACAGTAAAGAAGCTGAAAAACTATATGATAGTGAATTGATACAAGCTTTTGCAAATAAAGTACTTTCTAAAAAAGAAGAGTATTTAAAAGATGAAAATTTACTTAAAAAAGATTTGCTAAGTTATTTAGAACTAGATAAAGAAAATTCAGCTAATCTTGAATTTATTGCAGATACTGCTGACAGAATTGTAGAAAGTTTAAAGTTATCAGATACAGCTATTCTTAACAGTGTCATAAACATATCTTTTAACAATGAGTTTAATTCAGAAATCATAAATAAGTTTAATGGCGGCAATGGCTCTGTAAGTCTTGAGATAAAAGGCGATGCAGTTAAAGTAAATATTAATAACGATAAAGTTGAGAGCATTGACAAGCCTATAGAACTAGTAAAAGATATAGTTTACATCGATGACCCATACGTTTTGGATGATTTAAATACAAGAATGATAATTAGAACAAGTTTTGGCTCACACAGAGATGACTTATGCGAAAAATTAAAATTAAAAAATAACGACGCTATCGAAGGCATTAAAATAAATGAAAAACTAAATACTATATTAGAAAAATTAGAAAGTATCAATTTAGGTAAACTTGAGGATAATCTTAACATTTACACATACTCTGATCCACTTACTAAGCTTGAACTAGATGTAAGAAACATAGCAACAGGGTTAAAGGCTTTCGTTATATTAAAGACACTTTTAGAAAATGGATCCTTAGAAGAAAAAGGCACTATAATACTAGATGAACCAGAAATACATTTGCATCCAAAGTGGCAATTAGTTTTAGCAGAGCTCATCGTATTAATTCACAAAGTTTTTAATATGCACATACTGCTTAATACACACAGCCCATACTTTTTAAGAGCCATAGAAGTTTATTCAATGAAGTACGATGTTGATGATAAAACAAAGTACTACTTAGTTACACGTGATTCTGATGGCTCAAACATTGACGATGTAACAGATAATACAGCAAAGATATATAAACTATTGGCAGAGCCGCTAGACAAACTTGACGAGGTTCTAAACGATGAAGCCTAAGCA
Source organism: Fenollaria sp. (assembly GCF_057222035.1). Taxonomy (NCBI): domain Bacteria; kingdom Bacillati; phylum Bacillota; class Clostridia; order Eubacteriales; genus Fenollaria; species Fenollaria sp. Next base: position 88,888 of record NZ_JBXXYC010000003.1, read on the forward strand.
ATTAACAGATTACTTGGACTCATATAGCGACGTAATTGACAGCATTTCAGTCATGTCAATGGATCAGACAGTGCCCTTTATCGAATCTTCATACAAAGGAATCAATTTTGACAAAGTAAAAGAAGAATATTGCAAAAAACATAAAATTAAAGATAGTCAATCAAACGACAGCGTTATCTCATTCAATGGACAAGATTATTTCGTAGAGTTTAAAAGCACAGAAAATCCAAAGAGCAAAGATTTATACGGAAAGATAAGAGACAGCTTGCTTATATATATTGACATAATAGATGAAAAATTGTCTATAGTTAGAGAAAATTTAGGCTATATTCTAGTCTATAAGAAAAATATCGAGTATTATAAATTTAGTAATAAAATCAAAAATTTAGCTAAAGACAATAATAGTAATGCACACAGAGATGTGTGCAATATTAAAAAAGCCTGCACAGGTGTTTATTTCAACGATGTTCAGTTCATGAGCCCGCAAGAGTTTATAAATGCTTTAAAAAATGAAGAAAAATAAAAAATGATAAGGTATACGCCTTATCATTTTTCATTTCTTAAATATATTTTGTTAATTGATTTTATTAACACCAGAGTGAAAATTAAGGGGAAAATTCCCCCTATTTTTCATTTTAGATAGCAAAAGGCATGTTTAATGACATGCCTTTCTTACTTATTTAATATTTAATTCCTTCTTCAAGGCCTCAGTCAAGACCCTTGAGAAGTTAACGCCATATTCTTTAGCCATCAAATAATTTTTTTTAAACTTTTAACTAAATTTAAATAGTACTAGCTTATTCATCAAAAAGCTCCTCATAGTCAATAGTTTCGCCATTTTTATACTCATTCAAAACATCACGTTTTAATTTTTTCACGGCCATTGGCATGCTCTTTTTAATTTCTTTAAACTCATTAAGCAGCTCTTCCCCTTCAAAGCCGCTATTTATAAGGTCTTCCAGGATTAAATCGTCAAACATATCATCGATACTTTCATAAGTCTTGCCAATAGATGGATCCTTCTTCATCGCCTCGACTTCTTTTATAGCCTCGATAGTCTCAGCGTTTGGAGTTTCATAATTAGTTTTATCTTTTTTATTCATAATGATACACCTCTTTTGAATATCAGAATATTATAATATTGCTAGTCTATTCTATTTAATATTCAATTCCCTTTTTAATCCCTCTTGCAGAATTTGTGAAAAATTCACATTTTCTTTCATACCAAGATCATTTAGCCACTTTGGTATACTCAAAGTCTTTTTTATAGATTTTTTATTCAGCCTTTCCTCAATACTTGCAATAGGCGCTTCAACTAAGAGTACAAATTCACCCTTCTTTAGATTAATACTTTTACCGTCACTTGTCTTTGGAAGAGCAAGACCATTATCAAGCATAGTGAATAAAACTCCATTCAAAACTTCCTTTGTATTAACAAATAATTCTCCAAGACTATCTGCATCAGTGAAACAGGCATCAAAATCGGGAAAATCGGCATAATAAGTATTGTCCTCATATCTAACAACACATGGATAAGCATCTGTCTTTTTCATCTTAATACCTCCTATTATAGAGGTGGGGCTAAAATTTAAGCCCCGTAATCCTCTCAATACTTGTTAAAGTTCCAGAAGGAATATCCTTCTTATTGCATTTGACAGGACAGATACGGCCATCCTTATAATAAATCTCATGAGATCCTTCAGTATGGTCTAGACGCCATCCTGCCTTTCGCATTGCTTTAACAACTGTTCTGTAAGGCTTTGTGCGGGCCATAGTATGTCCTCCTCCTTACACTTATATTATACACGTATTATTAGTACGTGTCAATAGTTTTTTATATTTTTTCAGTCACTTATAAAATTTAAGCAACTCACTTCTCACCACATCTCTTTTGCAAAGCAGATTGATGCATGAGACGAAATTGAGCTCTAAGGCAAGCGGAGCGTACTAATGGTACTCGAGCATTGCCGAAGAGTGAATGAGTCTCAGGCGCAATCTGGATGCGAAAGAGAAAAAAAGAGAGCTCATAGCCCTCTTACTTATTTAATATTCAATTCCTTCTTCAAGCCTTCAGTCAAGACCTTTGAAAAATTAACGCCATATTCTTTAGCCATCTCATTTAAGTAGCTCGGAATGGTAACCGTCTTTTTAATGGTCTTAGCACTCGTTCTTCTGATGTAGTCATCCATATCGATATCAATCATGGTCTTAAAACTCAAATCCATGTCAGAGAATTCGTATTGCAACTTGCTGCAACTTAAATTTTCTGTTTTAACTTCATAAAAAGCTTTATTTCACTGGGTTTACATCGTAAATCTATCCAAATAATCACAGATGTGCAACTTGCTGCAACTTAAATCAAGCCCAAAAAAGGAATATACTTCATATATCTTGTCTTTAAAAAGTAGTTCATTTACATTTTTAAGGTCAATAACCAGACCCCTGTCTTTAAGTATATTAATTTGCTCATCAATAGTTTTAAAAGGTTTCATTTTCTAACTCCTTAAAAGACGAGAGGGAACACTTCTTAATAAAGCATCCCCTCTCGTTGGCTAATAACACTGCCTCTATCAATATTATAATAACAGAATATTACAATATTGTCAATCTTAATTCTATTTGATATTCAATTCTCTTTTTAGTCCCTCTTGCAATACTTGAGAAAAATTAATGTCCTCTTCCCTCGCCTTTATGTCCAGCCATTGAGGTATAGTTAGTGTTTTCTTTATAGCTTTATTCATTATAGCCTTTCTAACAAGAGGCATCCATACATCGATCAGTACGGCCCTTTGATTGTCTTCAAGCTTTATATCCAGTAAAGAGCTTGACTTTGGTACATCTTCGTTATCGCTTTCAACATTCTTCATCCAAAGACCTAAAACTTCCTTAGCCATCAACAAAGCCTCTTCTTCAGTATCTCCAAAAGTTAAGCAACCTGGCAAATCTGGGAACTCTACAGATATTCCATCGTCAGCATAATCAAATATCGCTGGATAGATATACTTGTCCTTATACTCTTTCATAAGACTACCTCCTTAAAATATTGGGGAGGGAGTTAAAATTTAACTCCCGTTTGCTTTTCGATACTCCTCATAGTTTTTATTGGGAAGCTTTTTCTTGGATGAGGTATGGTCACCTTACCAAGTTCTGGATGCTTAGGATGTATCATAAATAAATGACTACCCTCTTGAGGACCCTTTTCTTGCCATCCATGTTCCCTGAGTATCTTCAAAATCTCCCTCGAGGATAAAGATTTCATAAAGCACCTCCCAAATATATTATACGTATTATTACACATATTGTCAATAGTTTTTTATAATTTTTTCAGATGGTTACATTTTGTAAGCGACTCACTTACGGGCAAATTGTCGACAACTCACTTTTTTCCACATACCGTTAGTTCGCGGAGCGATTTGATGAGATTGGCGTAGTACAGAATTTTTTGGAGCGAGTCGTATAAAAATACGTCGCAGCGACAAAATAATTCGAAACTAGCCAAGATCGCAAATCGAATGCGAAATAAAAAAAGAGAGCCACATCCCTCGATACAGCTCCCTTCATTACCTATACTATTGAATTATCTTCCTAATAAGAAGTGACACATCATGTCTAGGCACTTAGCATCCATAAGTATGCCCATGTGGCTTCCTTTAACAACTTTGAACTTTGATCTAAGCTCTTCTGGCATCTCGTCAAGCTCCATACCCATAGTTGCTGAGTATAGCGGAACTAGACCATCGCCTTCCTTTGTCATAAGCTTTTTAACCTTGCTAAGACCACTTACGTTTTCTGTGTAGTAGCCGCTAACTTGTGTGTCCATGCCATCTCCAACTATGAACATGGAATTTGGTCTGTGAAGCATGTAAACGCTTTCGTCCATGCTGCCCATTTCTCTGTAAGCTTGTGCACGTCTTAAGAACTCAGTGAATCTTTCGTGTCCTAAGTAGGCTTGCATTTGCTCTTGAACGTCATCTGATCCAAGGCTTCTCGAGGCAAATGTTAGGTGAAGCTTGTTCACAAGTGAGTCGTATGTCACAAAATTGTTCTTTAAAAGCTCGCTGTCAAGCTGCTTTTGGTTCATTACAACTTGGTATGGATACTTATCAAGCATCTTCTTTGTTGGATATAGCTCAAGAAGTCCGTCGTAGTCTTGAACAACCTTGCTGTCTATGTTAAGGAAATTGTTAAGGAAAAAGTCCGCGATACCTCCTAAGATGTTGCCGTTAGTCATTTCGTTGTAAGCGTGCGGAGCACCCTCGTATGGTGTACCGAAAGAGATGTATTTATCAACCTTGTCATCGTGCTTAGCTAGATAGTGGCTTGATACAAGGCCGCCCATGCTGTGCGCGATAAGGTCAACCTTTAGCTTGCCACCTTCGTTAATGCTGTCGATGAAGGCATCAAGTTTTTCGCTTGTAATTTCGTTAGACTTTCTCCAATCGTATGAGAATAGATATACCGGTCTATCTGGGAAGTGCTTGATAAGCGCATCTATAAGCAAAGTGTATGATGCCGCAGGTCCAGTGTGTCTTGTTATTAACTTAGCATATCTAAGGTCGCCTTCTTGCAGTCCGTATGCATTGTTTTTTATATTAAGAAGCTCACTTAGCTCAGACTTTCCGTATCCAAGTGGGATCCAGATTCTCTTGCCAATAAATTCTTTATCAGATGAGATCATGCCAGTTTTGCGTTCTTCGTCGCTTACGTATTTTTCGTCAATGGAGTATAACTCGCTGCCTGCAATGCCTGGAACGAAGACTATAGGTCTTTTATCTTCACTTACTTTGTCTATAGCAGCTCCGCCATGAACATAGTCAAGGATACCCTTAGAATCACCAGCTAAATAAGTTTTCTTGGATAAGTCAGTATAAAGTTTCTTCGTGAAAGCGTAGTCTTTATTGTTCAAACGAGCCATGTCAAGAACTGTGATTAAGTCGTAATCACTTCCTAGCTCATCAGCTGCGTTTTTAAGCGCGTTTGCGTTTCCGAAGTAGAAGTGGTCGCGACTTGTGTATGGGCCGTCTTCTGTGATAGGGCCAATTGCTGGGTAGCTCGATGTGTAAAGCACAAGGTAGTTCTTTTGTGCTTTTTCGATAGCTCTCGCCTTTTCGATAGCTGCTATCGGATTTGAAAAACCTAGTGCAAACTCCGGAGTCTTCGCGTTTTTGATAAGCGCTGCATCCTTTGCCTTTTCTACAAGAGTTTCTGCTCTACCGTTGAAGTAGATTAGTGAAACACTTAGATTAGAGCCGCTCTCAATAAGCTTCTCGCTAAGCTCATTGATTTCGTTTTTTATTTCAGCAAGTCTTTCCTTGCCAGTTGCCATGCTTCTGTCAACCATGAAGATGACCTCTTTTGTCTTAGTGCCAAAGTCTATGGATGGGCCAGCTTTTACTACAGCTTGGCCGAAACTCATGAATATACTTAGGCACATGATTAGTGCTAGTATTATAGCTTTCTTATTACTTCTCATGTAATCCTCTCCTTTATAATATACGTTGCTATTATACCACAAAGTCCTAAAGCGTGCAAGATATTTATTAGCTATTCTAAATGTTTTACGCGAAGTATGTTTCTTCACCTAAACCGTTCTTGAAGAACCTCGTCAATGAATTGACGTGAACCTTTGCGCTATGCGAAGCGATTTGATGAGATTGGCGTAGTACAGAATTTTTTGGAGCGGCCGTAAGTTTAATCAAATCGACGTTCGCTATGCTCCGTCTCTTTGTAAACTCTGGCATAAGGCATGCATAGCCAATCGAACATCGCTAACACTCGTTCTCTTGGTGCATGGACTTAACTCGTATGAATAATTCGTCGCAGCGACAAAACAATTCGAAACTAGCCAAGATCGCAAATCGAACGCGAAATAAAAAAGAGAGCCCATATCTTTCGATACGAACCCCCTTAATTACCTGCACTATTTAATTATTTTTCATTAGACATGAATATTCTTTTCTTCCCCTATCCCGTTAGTGAAGAACCTCGCCCATAAATGGCCGAGAACCTTTGCGCTACGCAGAACACTTGGATGAGATTGGCGTAGGACAGAATTTTTACGAATGGCCGTAAGTTTATTCAAATCGACGTTCGCTATGCTCCGTCTCTTTGTAAACTCTGGCATAAGGCATGCATTGCCAATCGAACATCGCTAACGCTCGTTCTCTTGGTGCATGGACTTAACTCGAACATAAAGTTCGTCGCAATGAGTAAAAAATTCGAAACTAGCCAAGATCGCCAAGTGAATGCGAAATAAAAAAGAGAGCCCATATCTTTCGATACGAACCCCCTTAATTACCTGCACTATTTTATTTTATCGACATGAGTTTTCAACTAAAATAGAGTTTCAGTAGTAGTAGTTATGATTTTTGCGCCATCCATAGCCACAACTTCACTTCCATCCTTATTCACGATAAGTTTCTTTTCAAGAATAGTATTGAAAGCGTCCTTAACATCCTTAGCAAGGATGCCGTCCTTAGGATTTTGTAGAGACATGTTATATGCCTTACCGTCCTCACATTTGAACTTCATTTGTAATCTTTTCATCATTTCACCCCCTTTCTAAAAACATAGCTTAGACCTATAATTCCTCAACAGAGATCTTAACAGCCCTTTTAACCTCTTTACCTAAAAGCGCAGAAAATGCACCCTTAAAAGCGCCAAGATCATCATTCGAAGCAGTACTATTAACATAGTTAACAGTTCTAGAAAGATTTCTCTTAACACCGTTAAGCTCATTAGTAAAGAAAACCTTTACACTTACCTTACTCACAATATTCACCCCCTTTCATCCAGAGCTTTTCGCCCTACACTTAATATATACAAAAACAGAGTAATATTTCCCGCGCATATAAACACCATAATAATGGAAAGTGCGCACACAAACGTCCAATTTATATGCGAAATGTCTAAAAATTGCAGAGAGTTCCAATATTTATGCGAGAGGTAGCATTTGCCAAACACATGTACAAGTCGCTACAATAATCTTAAGAAAATGAAAAGGAGGACATAAGATGAAAATTAATTTTGACAAAATAGCAGAAATCTATCAGGAAAATGGAAGCGTAGCGACAGACGCCATAGAAGCACTCAAACCACTCATGCTCGCGCAGATCAGACGCTACTACCCAAACTACAAAGAAGTAGAAGATTTAATCCAAGAACTCAGAATCGTGGCGCTCGAGGCACTCAAAGACTTCGACATCAAAAAAGGCGCACACGCACTCGCACACATCAAATCCAGGATGAAATACCATTTGCTAGGTAAATACAAAAAAGGCATAGACACACAGCCACTAGACGACGCCTTCCTCGTAGAAGACGAAACCAGCATGGACGACTTCGAAAAACTATTCTACAACGACACACTAGGCAAAGTTTTTAAAGAGCTCACATACGAAGAAGAAAAACTCATCTATTTACGTTATTACACCGAGATGAACTACGAAGACATAGGGCGTGCACTTGGATACTCAAAAAGCACCGCCGCCAAGAAAATATCGGGGCTACTTAAAAAACTCAGAAAATTATACAAAGAACAGGAACATAATACTAAAGTATGAAAATTAGAATAATAGACAAATATTGACATAAAATAAGAAAAAGCTATTGACAAAGAAAATATAAAGGACTATAATAGACCTATAATAAGGAGGAAAAAATTATGACAGAAAAGATGTTGGCGGCATTAATCCCAGCTTACGATAGTGAAGGAATAAACACGACAGTCGCCATATACCAAGACATGAGCGCTGAAAACTTACACATTTCCATAAGGACAGCAATCACCAGACTCTTTAGAGAGCACATGACAGACGAAAAACAGTACAAAAAGTGGGCGAAAAGCATCGCCCAGAAAAAAACCGGCCTCGCAATCGTACTTAGAGACACAAGACTAGTAGGCATTAAATGCAGAAAACTACGCTCCAAAAGCGACGGCAGCATGATCTACCTAAATAGATCGCTAATCTACGACATTGAAGACGGATACGTGCACATCCAAGGCCTAACAAAAATACCAGTACTCGCAAAGAAAAGAACAATCAGAGAGAGAATCAAAGACTGCGACAGAATCAGTAAAGCTTATGACGAGAAATTCGGGGATTGAGTACCAAGAGTACTCCCCCTTTTTTTATGCCTTGAGATGATGATTATGGCAATGGTAATGGTAATGGTAATGGCAATGTCTTTGCGCCGATAAACTTGAGGTCACATTTTGTGACCTCAAAATACTTGTAAAAAGAACTTAAAACTTGAGGTCGAAATTTTCGTCCACAAGATACTTGTAGAAAAAACTTAAAACTTGAGGTGAAAAATTTGCACCTCAAGATCAATTTGAAACAAGATTGCAAGAAAAAAAGCCTTGTTTCAAAAAAAGGCGAGTTTCTGAAACAAGAGATGGGGGAATGGATTCTTGTTTCAAAAAGAGATAGATAAGAAAATAAATCGCCTTATATATAATCCCATATATTACCATATATAAATGAAGACTTTTTCCAAAAAAGTCTTCTTGCGATCTAAAATACTTACGTATTTTAAATCTAAAAAGACCCGTAGCTCCCTTTTGTGAGTAAAGGAGTGCTATGGGTCTTCTTTTGTAAATAAAGCTCGTGCGATGGATTTTGTGAGATCATTTAATCATATACCGCCAAAATAAGCCTAATATTAATAAATGGGTAGTATTATACCTAAAAATAATTTAATGCCCCTTAAAATCGATTTTGATGCGTCTATTTTCTATAGATTCATCATAATTTCATTATAATTTCATATAAAGCATAAATATCTAGCTTTAAGCAATATGAACAAGATTAATTACCTATACAAGAATAAGTTAAAGTTTATTTCTACACTAGAAATAGTTTTTAAATTATATTCAATAGCATGCAATGAATTAAAACTTGATATGATATTAGATAGCATAGAATTTTATAAAAGAAAATGAATGAAAATGAAATAGAATAATTAGGATGAAATATCATACATAGCAATTTTACACTTGGCATATTACACATTAATACAAAATTATGTACAAAAAAAGGAAGGTCATAAGACCCTCCTCTTTTATTTTAGTTAAGTTTTAACTTATTAGTCAGTTAACATTATATCAAATGTTAATTCTGCTTTTCCTTGATCTGAAGAACCATATACTAGTTCAAATGTGTATGCATTTGAATCTGCAGCAACTGGTTTTAAGTTAGTAATGTCAGCTTTTGTAAATGAGAATTTCTTGTTTGCTAATGTTAATTTTGCATTGATAACTTTAGCTATTTCTTCTGCTGCTCTTTCTTTATCAGCAGTTTTAGTAATATCAAATGGTTTTGATAAAGTTATGCTACCATTGTTAGCTAATTTCTTAGCTTCATCAACTTTAGCTTGATTTTCTTCTTTTTGTGATGCCATGTGGAATGGTGTTTCAACTTTTATAGATTTAGCTGGTGCGCTTGAAAGTTCAGTTGTCATTACTCCGTTTCCATCAGCATCTACTTTATTACCACCACTTGTTGAATCTAATTTAACCTTATCTCCAGCTTTATATGCAGCATTCTTTTCTTGTTTTAATCCTGCTTCTACTAGCTTTTCAATTATTTCATCTCTTAATAAAGTTGCTACACCAGTTGTTCCAGCTGGATAAGTTTTTTTACCAAGATCTTTTATAATTTGTTCTGCTTTCTTTAGATATTCTTCATGGATGTTAGCTTCGACTTCAGCTCCTGTTCTGATACCTCTAACCATTAATGCTGCATTAGTATATTTATCAACAACAACTTCTACTTCACCATTTTCATATAATGCTTTAAATCCAGTAGTTGCTTGCATTAAATATGATGAACCGAATCCTAAAATCTTTCCTTCAGGATACATTTCGTTCTTTGGTCCTCTGAATTCAGTGCCAGCGTTAACTCTGTAAACTGATTGTCCGCCATCTCTATTTCTTAATACTAAATTTAATGAATCAGTAGCTGGATCAAGTACATCATATACTGTGTTAGCTTTTACTGATTTATATCTAATAGCTAGAACAAAGTTAGTGTCATCTTCATAAGCTACTTGTACAAGATCGCCAAACTCTTTATTAAAGATTTGAGTGTCTTTTGAGAAGTATTTTTCAACTCCGCCAATCTTGTAAGTGTCTCTTGGTCTTAATGTTTCAATTGGATACCATGGAGATTTTTTAGAATCATTGTAGATAACAACTTTTTCTACATAACCCTTTAATTGGTCTTTTTCAAGTGTAGTCTTGTCAAGATTTAATTCAACGATATCGCCCTTTACAAAGTTTCTGATACCAAATCTAAAGTCTAATTCAACATCATAAACTTTTCCATCTGCGTCTACAAATCTAACATCTGTAGTAGGTGCATCTGTGTACTTAGTCCATTCGTCAGCAACTACTGCATAAACTGTCTTAACGCCAATCTTTTCAACTGCATTCTTGAATACAACAACGCTTGCTATTTCTTTAGAATTGCTTAGGAAGTTATAAAGTTCAAGTCCTAGTCCTTCTAGGTTAGTCTTTAATTCACCTTCGCTCATTACATAAGCTTCAAGTTTAGCATTATCCTTTTGATCTTTTGCAAATGCTGCAAAATCAGGAATGTTTTGTAAGTTGCCACGTTTATCAACGTAGTAAGCGTTTAAGTTATCAAAGTATCTGTAATCTTTTAAACCGCTTGTGATATATCTAGCTGTAATAGCAGCTTTTTGGAAGTTATCTGCATAACCTTTAGCTAATACTTCTTTATTAGCATTTAGAATGTTATTCTTAGGTAATACAAGTCCCATATATCCGATTTCGTTTTCTTCTGATCCTTCATAATAAACTATGTCGTCATAATTGAAGTCTAATAATCTTTGGTTATTAACAACTTTTAGCGGTTGAATATATCTAGTGTTTCTAGTTTCTTTAGTCCAGAAAGCATCTGTTCTTGGAGGAAGTAAGTTAACTTCTCCTGCAGATGTTATCCTCTTAACTGCGTGGATGCCGTCTTTCCAAGCTTTGTCAGATTGGATTAATTGAGCTGATCCATCAAGAGCAACTAATATCTTAACATTTTCACCGATAAGTTTCTTTAATTGATGTCTTGAAGTAATTATATCAAAGTATTTTCCTTCATAGCTTGCAATTAGTCTGAATGGTTCATCTGTATTTAACCAGTATTCATCCTTTTCACCAACAGCCCATTGTGTACCCAATTTGTCTAAGTGAGTTTTAACTAATTTTGTTTGTACTTTTGCGTCTTTTCTAACGATAGCGCATTTAATGTTTCTGTTTATTCTATAGTTTTCATAGAAGTGAAGAACATCATCTTTAACAATTTCTTTTCTTTCTCCTACTGAGTAAACATCTCCTGACTTGAAGATAATGTCTCCTGTTAGTTTTGGAGCTTGAGTTATCTTAGCGCTTCTAGTGTCGTCATAGTAGAACACATTACCATCTTTAACTTCTGCTACTGGAGCTATGTCATAGAATTGGTAAGCATCGATAAAGATAACTTTACCATTTTTAACAGTAAATCTTGCAAAATCATATTGTTTCTTATAATCTCTAGCAAAATCTCTGTATGCATAGTTTTTGTTGTTTAGATAAGTTCTGAAGATTCTTTCATCTGTTGAATCATATCTTTCGTCAAAATCAACTGTGTATTTTGTTCCATCAACATTGAATGTCTTTGGTGTTACATCTACAATTTCACCTTCAACATAGTCAAATGTCTTATCAACTGTAACGTTAACGATTTGATCGTCTTTGTTAGTTGTGATATCGATTACTTTACCAAGTAAATCTTCTGCATCTAGCTTAAGATCTTTGTCAAGTTTGTAAGTGTGTTGGTCGCCTCTCTTGACTCTGTTAGATTCTACCCAGTTAGCTTCTTGAACAACTTTAAGAACTTCTACAGTTATTTCATCGTCAGCTAAGTTTTCAACTCTCTTGTTTTCTAGAACGATAGCTTTAACGATCTTTCTTTCGCCAAATTCTTTGCTTGTTACCATGTTGTAAAGCATCTTGAAAACGTTTCCTCTTGTAGCCATATCTGTATAAGCTGCAACGTCAACTTTGTTGAATAAACCTAGTTGTTGAGCTTTTACGATGTAGCCAGCTGGATATACTGTACCAGCTTCTGCTTTACCAAGTGCGATAGTTAGCATTGTAGCCATGTCTTGGTAAGAAACTTGTTTGTTTGGTTGGAATGTTCCGTTAGGGTAACCGTTTACAAAACCTTGTTGTTTAGCAACTGCGATGTATCCGTTAGCCCAAAGGTTAGCTGGAACGTCCTTGAATCCTGTAGGAAGGTTAGCTAAAGCCTTAGCTGAAGCTTCTAGTCCCTTAGCTCTAACGATCATAGAAGCAAATTCTGCTCTAGTTACGTTCTTTTCAACCTTGAAGTCGTCTGAATCTTTTGAATAACCGGAAATGAATCCAGCTTTCTTAAGAACGTCGATAGCTTTTGCTAGGTATTCGTCCTTAACTTCTTCCTTCTTTTCTTCTTTCTTTTCTTCAGTCTTTTCTTCTTTCTTTTCTTCGGATTTTTCGTCTTTCTTTTCTTCAGACTTTTCATCCTTCTTTTCTCCTGCTTTTTCTTCTGTCTTCTTATCTTCTTTGACAGGTTCTTTAGCAGGTTCAGCAAGAACTGAAGTAAATGAGCCTACTATCATGACTAATGCAAGTAGTAGTGCAAGTAATTTTTTACTCATGTCTAATGACCTCCTTTTGTATTTGTGTAGGAAAAGCCTACACTCTTAATGTATTATACCATCTAAAAAAGAATATTGCAAGAGAAAACCTTTATCTGTAATATAACTGTAACAATGCAGATATATTACAAAGCGATTTGCTCTTTGAAAAAACGCTTTCATGTCCGTTTCTTGCGAACAAGTGGGCGCTTTCAAACTTTTCTTGCTACAAACAATTTTAGTGGTACTTTATTTACAATTACATTATACCACAGAAAATGTGTTTTGTTTGTTAAGAGTGTGTTACAAAACTCGATTTGCATGCGTTTTAATTTTTACTAAACTGATTTCGCGCGTGTTTCGACTTTTGCAAATCACTACTTGCGTATAATTAGGAAGGCTTTTGCAAAAAAAGCCTTCTTTTAAATAGGGGGATATATTTTGCATGTAGAATTTATCTTATTTAGAAAAAGTCTTCCTATTATATATGGCTTATATATGTATGAATGTTTATTATTAATATTTTTATAGATTTAAAATACGCAAGTATTTTAGATCGCAAAAAGGATTTTGCAAAAAAATCTTCTTATTATATATAGGGGTTATATATGTATGAATATTTGGTATAAATATTTTCAATCTTTCACATGTACGTGTATTTGTCTATGATTTACGAAGTGGCAGAGCCATGTGCATAGTATTGAAGCATAAATTTCTTGACTTTATCTTCCTTTTATAATATAATACGCAATGTAGTTTACTTTAGTGGCTACATGGGAAGCAAGGGGATTCTCCTTCGTAGGTCCGTCTGTGGGCGGGCTACCCAAGTCTCGTATCACGAATTATTTACTTATATCGAGGTCTTAGACGCGGGCTATGTCTAAGCTTGGGTTAAATAAAGAAATCCTCCTTCATTATTGATTTCTTTTACCCCTGGCTTTCCTTTAATATACCATCCCCAAAGGCAGTACGTGTGTACTGCCTTTTTGTTTGGATGATGGCAATGGTTTTGCGTGGGACTTTTGTGAGCGACATTTGCGGGCGACATCCTGAGCGACATTGCGAGCAACATTGCGAGCGACATTTTCCTGTGATGTAGCTATATGCTCATTTTCCTGAGCGACATCGTTTTTCTCTAGAGCGACATTTTAAAACAAAGTAGAGCGACATTTGTGAGGGACAAGCTGAGGGACAATTCTTATGATTAAGTGATAATCTCATTTCGTAGAGGGCCATGTTTTATAAGTAGAGGGCCTTTTTAGAGCGACATTTTTATCTAATTCTTTGTAAGCTTGTTATATGCTCATTCTGTTGAGGGCCGACTTCTTTTTTTGCGAGGGACATTTGCGAGGGACAAGTTCTTTGTTTAAGCAATAGTCTTATTTTGTAGAGGGACAAGCTTACGAAGTGGCAAGACCATTCTACACGCAAAAAAAGACGCCTCGTGTGAAGCGTCTATGTTTTGTATTATTTAATTTAAGTGATATTTACTCTGCTAATCTCTTATATACTATCGCAAGTGTTTCTTCTTTATACTTTTTGGAAGCATCTAGCATGTCTTCGACTTTCTTTCTTGTTTCTTCTCTGAAGGCTTCGTCTTTAAGTGATTTTAGGTTGATTGTAACGTTTAGTAATGCGCCTTCAACGCCTGTTTGTAATAGTAGGCAGCCTACGCCAACGTCTGTGATTGCGTTGATGTTGCCGTTTTGTGCGAATATCTTTTGCATTGCCATGGCTTCTAGGCCTAATTCTGCGCATCTGAATGGTATTTCTAGCGCGATTTTGTAGCCTTCTTGTATTTTTTCTGATCTGATTTTCTTTTCTTCGTCTGTTTCTTTTGGCATCTTAAGTGCTTTGATTACGTCATTGAATGCTGTTGAGTCTGTGTCTACGATGTCTTCAAGCTCTGTGCATACTGCTACTAGTTTTTTGGAGTAGTCTTTCATTGTGTTTTGCTCGGACTCTGGTAGTTCCGCGAAGGCTTTTTTGCTCTCTGTTAGCGCCATGACCATGTTTGTAAGTGATGCACCTAGTGCTGATGAATATGCTGCAACTGAGCCACCGCCTGGTGCTGGTGAGTCTGATCTAACTTCTTTTAAATAATCTCTTAGTGTTTTTTCGATTAACATAATTTTCCTCCTTGATTTTTTTGTATGTGGAATGGCTGAGCCGTGATTTAGATTTAAAATGCGTGAGCATTTTGAATCGCAAGAAAATTTATGTGAATAAATTTTCTTTTGCTTTTGTTTTTTGTTATTTTTTAATTTTTTCTTTAAATTTTTATTGCCTATATAATAGGAAAGAACTTATCATATTTCGAATTTCGCAGAGCAAATTTTTAGTATGGGACGAAGTGGAGATTTTTTTCAAGCGCAGCGTACTAATGGTACGTGAGCATTGAAAAAAACGATCCGTAAGATCAATCAAAGCTATGTTCGCTTCGCTCCATACCTTTGTGATCTCTGGAATAAGGCATGCATAGCCAATCGAACATCGCTAGCGCTCGTTCTCTTGGTGCATGGACTTAACGATCTCCAGTCGCAAATCGAATGCGAATTAATTTAAATATTCAAAATGCCGTCTAGCGATATCCGTGCCATTCCCATAACCGTAATAAACGCTGAATCCTTATCCTCTAAGTAGCGCGTTTGCACTCTTGACGGTCTGTTCATGGTCTCGCCTTGTAGCATCTTGGCTTTGAGCTTTGTGGTTAATTTATTTTTTATCAAATAATAGTGCAGTGCCGCATTAGCGTATGCTGAGGACGAATCTTCTTCGAAGGCAAGGTCTTTTGTGTAATTCCTTACATAGTAGAAGCCGTCTTCCGCTTGGTAGAAGAGGTGTACGTTTTCGACGCCTATGCTCTTAGCTGCGTCTCTGAATTTGAATTCGTCTAGTGTATAACCATAAAGTGCTTGTCTCGTCCTTATTGGTACGATGAGTGTATTCTCCTCTGCTTTCACGACCATTGCTCTGGCATCTTTTGCGCCATCGATACCGATATCTGCTGTTGAAAGGCTCATGGAGCTAAGCATATTTGAAATGTCGGGCGAGGTATTTAATATCTCTGGACGAGAAACTTCTATCTCTAAATTCTCTATCTTGTAGTCTTTGTAATAGATGTAGACTTTCTTCTTAGAATTTCTGTTCACTTCGTAGACGAGCTTGACACCATTCTCAATGGCTTTGATGTAGCCAAGGCTTGTAAGCACGTAGAATAGCGCAAGTGAGCCTTGTCCGGAGCCTTCGAGTTCGGTTTTGCTAGTGAAGTATCTAGTTCTGAAAACGTCTTGGTCTACTGGCTCTGCAAAGGCTGTGAGGCTTGCTCTGAGCTCGTTTGCGATGATTTGGTACTCTTCTTCTTTAAGGCCTTCTGCGTCGGCAACTACGCCGATGGGTGTTCCGCCGAAGCGGCATGTTGCGAAGGCATCGACGATGTATACGTGTAGATCCATACTAATCCTCCGTGATTAAGTCTGTAAGCCTTGTTAGGTCATCATCTGTGTAATAATCGATGGTGATGGAGCCGCCGCGTTTTGTGTGTTTGATCAAAACTTTTGTTGATAAAAAGTCTTCAAGTCTTTCGCGGATGTCTTTGATGTAGATGTCTTCTGGCTTTTCCTTCTTTGGCTTACGTGTATTTTCTTCTGTCTTTTTAACTGTTAGGCCTGCGTCTTTTATTTTATGAGCAAGTTTTAATCGCTCTTCTTTTGTATCAAGTGATAAGATAAGTTTTGCGTGTGATACTGTAATCTCGCCCATCTTAAGCATTTCAAGTATCTCATCTTCAAGGGATAATATCCTTGTCATATTTGAAATATATGGACGGGATTTGCCAACTGCTTTGGCGATGTCCTCTTGCTTTAGTCCGTACTTTTCTTTTAATTTTAAATAAGCAATGGCCTCGTCATAAGGGTTTAAGTCCTCTCTTTGAACATTTTCAACGAGTTGAAGCTTATCAACTTCTTCATCTTTATAGTCTCTGACTATGGCTGGGATGACTTTTCTATCTAGCTTTTTAAAGGCTCTGTAACGTCTTTCGCCGGCTATGATCTGATATTTGCCACTCGCCATTGGTCTAAGTACTATTGGCTGAAGTAAGCCGTTTTTCTCTATGGACTCTGCCAATTCTTTGATGGTATCGTCGTTAAATAGCTGACGCGGCTGTGCCTGGGTTGGCACTACCAATGCCATATCCATATCCACTAGCTCGTTTTTGGACTTTTCTGTGATTTCTGTGATGCTTTCAACGCCTAGGAGGCTGCCTAGGCCCTTGCCAAGTTTTTTCGCCATATAATCACCTTCCTTGCTTTTGTAAAAATTCTTCGGCTAGATTCATGTAATTTTCGGCTCCTTTTGAAGCTTTGTCGTACTCGAAAATGCTCATCGAGTAGCTGGGCGCCTCTGCAAGACGGATGTTGCGGTTGATGACAGCTGTGTAGAGCTTCGCGCCAAAGAAGTTTTGTACCTCGGAGAAGACTTCGGTGTGAAGATTATTTCTTGCGTCAAACATAGTGATCAGAACGCCTTCGATTGTAAGTGCCTGATTATAATTTTCTTTGACTAGCTCTATGGTCTTAATGAGTTTCGAAACGCCTTCAAGTGCGTAGTACTCTGCCTGTATCGGGATGATGACTGAGTTTGCTGCTGCAAGGCTCATGATTGAAAGGATACCAAGTGACGGCGGCGAGTCTATAAAAATGAAATCGTAATCACTTTTAATCTCGTCCAAACGGCGCTTTAAAATGTCTTTCCAATCGCCTTTTTGTGCAAGCTCAATCTCAAGGCCCGCGATGTCTGTCGATGAATCGATGACATGGAGCTTATCTAGCTTAGTCGGCTTTATTAGTGATCTGATGTCTTTTTTATCGTCTGTAAGAAGCGTGTATGTGGAGGAACTAGCCTCGCTGTAGTCTTCAAGAAGACCGCTCGATAGGTTTGACTGAGCATCCATATCGACGCACAAGACCCTCTGACCAAGCTTTGCAAGCGCATAGCTTAGGTTGATGGCTGTCGTTGTTTTGCCGACGCCGCCTTTTTGATTAAATATGACAATAGTTTTGGACATGAAATCACCTCTAAGTTAATAATAGCATATTTATGGTTAAAATTCAATAGGAAGATTGACAAATCAATTTTATTTATGGTTTTATATAAATGTTCCACGTGGAACATTTTTTATGGAAATGGTTTTGTGACGATAGATGTTCCACGTGGAACATTTTGATTGAAATGATAAAATGGGTTTGTTTAGCGATAGTACTCGAAAAGTGATTAATTTGATGATAATAACGAAAATTTATTACACATCTAAAATTGCTTTGATCCATTTTTTAACAGTATATATAATAGGAAGAATAAAAAAGAACCACAAACGTGATTCTTCAAAAATTTTATCTAAATTGTATTCATACGAAGCTTGGTTCGCAGAGCGATGAAGAACCTTGTCCTAACGGACAAGAACCTTTACGCTATGCTGGATAAGGCGAAGTGGACTGACGAGGCAAGCGGAGCGTACACGTAGTACTCGAGCATTGTCGAGGAGGGAACGAGCCTTAGGCGCAAATCGAATGCGAACTAGATAATTGGTGAACTCTTTGCTAAATTCTTACCCCTAGGATATTTCTTTGGTGTATTTCTAACTTTTTTAATCACCACTATCGATCTATCAAACTCATCAAATAACCTATACTTGTGCACATCTACAATTTCTCCACCCATTGCAGTCACAGCCTTCTTTGCCTCAGCTGCTTCTTCATCTATATCGCCGCTTTTCATCGAAAGCATAAATCCGCCGACTTTCACGAAGCCGAGCATATACTCAGTAAGTGTGGCTAGGCGAGCGACTGCTCTTGAGATGGCTACGTCGTAGGCTTCTCTATGTGCTGCGACGTGGGCAAGGTCTTCGCTTCTTGCGTGAACTGTCTCTATATCCTTTAAGTTTAAATCCAAGATAACTTCGTCCAAAAATTTTAATCTTTTTAATAAACTATCGTTAAGTAAAATTTCTTTTTCTGGAGCGAGTATCTTCAGAACTATGCCAGGGAAGCCGGCACCTGTACCTACGTCTATTATTTTCTTCGCATTTTTTAATTCAGGCAAAGTAAGTGGGTAGGCGCTATCGGAAAAGTGAAGCCTGTCAACCTCGTCTGACTCGGTGATGCCAGTTAGGTTCATGACCTTGTTTTTCTCCACAAGCAAGTCCTTGAAGCGCTCAAGCTCAGAGATTTGCTTCTCCGTAGCGTTTATATTAATCTCATTCAAATAATCTTTTAGCATATATATCCTTTCAAATGTTCCACGTGGAACATTATTTTCTTAAGTGTAGTAAAACTATCTCGGGCGGGTTGTTTAGCCTAGGCACAAGCTTTAGTCCGCGCGCGAGGCCTCTCGAAACGACTTCGCATCTGCCGTTCGCCTCATATACGCCGCCAGCATACTTTGGAAATAGTCCTTGGTTTGGCGCGAAAACTCCGTTATTTATAGGAGGTAGGCGCCATTGACCGCCATGTGCGTGGCCCGCGATAATTAAATCCGCATTTAAGTCCTTAAACTCATCCTTCGTTAATGGTTTATGCGAGAGAACTATGCGATAATCATGTTTATCCGTGTCAGAATCAAGCTTACGAGCCACATGCGCCGCATAATCTTTCATTCGCCAAGGGTGTCTATCTCTAAAACCCCAAATTTCTATTTCTTTTTCATCTGCTTTGATAATGGCTTTGCCATCGTCCAAAACTTTGATGCCCATGGACGCGAGCTTATTCATGTGCAGCTCTGCCTTTCCGGAGATGATCTCGTTATTGCCTAAAATGTAGTAGCACTTGTATTTTTTAATGCCTTCTATAAATTCATATCCCTTTTTGTCGTCGACCTTGTCATCAAATATATCGCCAGGCATTAGTATCGCGTCAAAGGGAATGCTATCGACTATATCAAGCAGCTCTCTTTGATTTTCTCCGAAGTCCATCGAGTGCAAATCTGATAGTATTAGCAAATCCATATCCACCGGCGCTTTTACTGTGTATTCGCTCACTACTAATTTTTTCTTCCACATGATGAAGAAGGCGAGTACCGTTAGCAAGGCGATGCCAATTATTAAATAAATCATTTGCGTTTATTTATTTCCATATATATAATGATGTTGTTTATATCGGCTGGCGAAACGCCGCTGATTCTCGATGCTTGACCAAGGTTTGAAGGTCTAAACTTTTCGAGCTTTTCTTTTGCTTCGGTCTTTAGTCCCTTGACTAAGCTATAATCAAAGTCCTTAAGTGAACGCTCTTCCATCTTTAAAAAGTTCTCTATCTCTTTATTTTGCTTCTTGATGTAGCCGTCATACTTGACAATTGTCTCGAGCTCAAGTATTTCGTCCGGTTTATCTAGTGCGAGCTCCATAAACTTAGCGAGATTATTATAATGAATTTCTGGTCGGCGAAGCAGTTCTTCAAGCGTTACTGCTGTCTTAAGCGCTGTCGTTCCAAGGCTTTCAAGGTAAGCGTTTGTCTCTTCCTTAGGGCCAATGGATTTCGATTTCAATTGTTCAAGCTCGCCATCGATGCGTTTCTTCTTCTCAAGCATGCGATTATAACGCTCTTCGCTTGCGAGACCTATCTTATAAGAGTACTCGGTAAGACGCATATCAGCGTTGTCCTGCCTTAGACTTAGTCTATATTCACAGCGGCTCGTCATCATACGATACGGCTCGTTTGTGCCTTTCGTAACGAGGTCGTCGATTAGAACGCCTATGTAGCCCTCGCTACGCTTGATAATGAATGGATCCTTGCCCTCAAGCTTTAGATAGCAATTGATGCCTGCCATGATGCCTTGAGCAGCGGCCTCTTCGTAGCCCGAAGAACCATTGATTTGGCCCGCGAAAAATAGATTATCATGACTTTTGGACTCAAGATTAAGCTTTAGGGAAGTGGGGTCGATCGAGTCATACTCAATCGCGTAGGCGCTTCTCATAATCTCGGATTGCTCAAGCCCCTCTATCATCCTATACATCTCAACTTGCATCTCCTCAGGAAGGGCAGTCGAAACGCCTTGGATGTACATTTCATCAGTATCCGTGCCCTCTGGCTCGATGAAAACTTGGTGCTGATCCTTGTCCTTGAAACGAAGAACCTTATCCTCTATACTTGGGCAATAGCGTGGGCCTTCGCCAGTTATGTCGCCAAGCGTCCTCGCCGAGCGATCCATGTGCGCCAAAATGTATTCGTGCATTGGCTTAGTAGTGTAAGTTAGGTAGCAAACTGCTTGTTCTTTCTTAATAGCGTCCGCCTCATTCATAAATGAGAAGGGGACTATGGTCTTGTCGCCCTCTTGTACAGCCATCTTTGACGTGTCGATGCTGCGCCTATGGACTCTGGCTGGTGTTCCTGTCTTCATTCTACGTAAATCAATGCCATGCTCATTTAAAGACGCTGATAGATAGCGAGCAGGGAAGCGGCCATCGGGGCCCGATTCGTAATTTAGCTCGCCCTCAAATATTCTTCCTTTAAGGTAAGTGCCTGTCGCCAAAATTACTGCCTTCGACTCAAGTACAGCGCCTGTTGTCATGCGAACGCCAGTCGCTGTGCCATTATCAAAAAGAACTTCGTCCACTTCACCTTGGATTATGGTAAGGTTAGGCTCGTTTTCAAGCGTCTTTTTCATCGCGCGGTGGTAGGCCTGCTTATCCGCCTGAACGCGCAAAGAGTGCACGGCTGGGCCTTTTGAGGTGTTTAGCATACGCGACTGAATGTAAGTTTTGTCGATGTTTTTCGCCATCTCGCCGCCAAGTGCGTCGACCTCACGAACGAGGTGACCCTTGCCAGTGCCGCCAATGTTAGGATTGCAGCTCATCGCAGCGATTGCGTCAAGGCTGATGGTGATGACGGCAGTTTTCTTGCCAAGGCGGGCAAGTGCTAGTGCCGCCTCGCAGCCAGCGTGTCCAGCGCCGACTACGACTGCATCAAACGTGCCTCTAATATATGTTTTTTCTCTTCTTTGCATAAAATCCCTTCCTTTAGTCTATTTGCCGATGCAAAAGTTTTGGAAAATCTTATCAAGTATCTCGCTGTCGAGCTTCTCGCCAAGAATTTCAAGAAGGCTATCGAGAGCGCCTCTGATGTTGACTATGAGTAGATCGTAGACTTGTTTATGCTCGGCATCATTTAGTGCCTCGCTTATGGCAGAGTGTGCCTTATTTAAGAGGTCCATCTCTCTGATATTGGCGTAAACAAGGTCATCTTGAGTAATTTCGCCACCTAAAAACATCTCCTTAATCATGTCCTTAAGCGCTTCAAAGCCTTCGCCGGTCTTTAGGCTCGTTAAAATGTATTTTGCATTTTGCTCGAAATGGTCTAGATACTCGCCGTTTTCGCCTTCGTCTACCTTATTTAGTATATATATGTGTTTTTTATCTTGAACCATGTCAATGATTTCTTTATCGCCGTCTGTCATTGGCTTTGAATAATCAAAAACCGCTAGAACTAGGTCAGCGTCCTTGATTGCCTTCTTCGATATGGCGACACCCATGCGTTCAATTTCGTCCGATGCCTCACGAATGCCAGCCGTGTCCATAAGTTTAAGGCTGATGCCCTCAAGGTCGATGTACTCAGTGATCATGTCACGCGTAGTGCCCTCGATATTTGAGACAATTGCAGTTTCTTCGCGGGTAAATGTGTTTAGAAGCGAGGATTTACCTACATTTGGCACGCCGACTATGGACGTTTTGATGCCGTCCTTAATAAGCGTCGATGTAGATGCGCGCTTGATGTGCTCATCAAGACTATTTTTCACATCTGTCAAAGTATTTGTGATGCGCTCGTAGCTAATTTCCTCTATGTCTTCTTCTGGATAATCGATAGCGACCTCGATATTTGCAATGAGCATCTTAAGGCTATCTGCAAGGCCATTAATAAAGTCACGAACTGAGCCATCAAAAGCTTTTAAAGACAAATTATAGCTCATGTCGGTCTTGGCATTGATCATATCAGCGACAGCCTCAGCCTGTGTGATGTCGATTCTGCCGCCGATAAAGGCCTTCTTCGTAAATTCACCACGCTCAGCAAGTTCTGCGCCATTTTTTAGTAAGAGATTAAGTATTTTTCTTTGGCTAATTACACTACCGTGCGAATAAATTTCGACCATGTCCTCTGTAGTGTAGGTATTTGGCGCCTTCATAAACGTGATTAGAACTTCGTCCACGAATTCGTCCCCGTCGTAGATCCTGCCGAAGTACATGTATTTATTTTTAAAATCATCTTTGCCGCTTGCCGAGCGAAAAATTTTATTCGCAATAGCAAAACTATTCGCCCCGCTCATCCTGATGATGGCGATGGCGCCCGGCTGCATAGCAGTTGATATTGCACAAATCGTTCTCATTTCTTCTCCTTTTTATTCTTTTTATCTTCTCTTATCATATTAGTGCGTGATGTGTACACGCTATGTATTTTTTAATATAGATTTTAAAAATCATTATTTAAAATCGCAAGAAAATTTATCAAAGTAAATTTTCTTTTTTTTTAATCGTGGCAAATCCATTAGCATAAACATTGCCATTCACATAAATAAAAAAGAGGCTATATAAGCCTCCTAATTACTTCGCTATGATACAAACTCTTCTGTGAGGCTCGTTGCCCTCAGAAAATGTTTTTACGCCTTCAATACCTGCTAAGGTTTCGTGAACGATACGTCTGTCATAGCTAGTCATGTACTCTAATGAAACCTTAGTACCATACTTTCTAGCCCTTTCACAACCTTGTATAGCAAGCTCTCTAACTTTTTCTTGTCTTTTTTTTCTGTAATCGCCGATGTCGATGTAAAGCCTCTTAAACTCAGTTAAACTCTTGTTTAGCTGGATTTGCGCTATCGTGTTCATAGAGTCCAGTACAGAACCCTTTTTGCCGATAAGTTTCGATGTATCATCAGATGTTTCGCCATCGATAAAAACGCTTATCATCTCGTCAGACTCATTAATCTCGTACGAAGCCTTTACCTCAAATAGCCTTAAAAACTCGTCCAAGAAATTTTTTAATATCTTTATGTGCTCTTCATCAGCATTGTCATGATTATCTTCATGGTGCTCATGATTTTCATGTTCTTCATGATTATGGTGTTCGTGTTCATGTTCATGTTCATGGTCATGCTCATGTTCATGGTCATGGCATCCGCAGTGACATTCACTCACTTCTTCGTAGATAACCTCAATCACAGCGTCCTTTGCGCCGATGCCTAAAAAGCCCTTAGTATCCTCATTTATAACATCAACAGTGAAATGCTCTCTACTCATACCAAGCTGAGTTTCAGCCTTCTTTATAGCGTCTTCAACAGTTTTTGCTTCAAATCTACTTTTCACTTACAATTACCTCCTCTTTTTTAATGACCCTATTTTGTACAAATTGTTGAATTGCAGCAAATAGGCTTGACACAGCCCAATAAAGAGCTAGTCCTGCAGGATATTTAATTGTAAAGAAAAATGTCATTAATGGCATAAAATACTGCATTATGTTCATGGACTTCGCTTGCTGCTGGTCAGTCATACCGACCTTTGGAGTAGTCACACTCATTAACAGAGTTACAAGCGTTGCAATTAGTGGAAGGCCGTACCAATACGGATCAACTAAAGATAAATCCTTGATCCAGAAGAAAGTCTTTTGCATCGCAGCATACTTTGCTTCGCCAAATGCGTTAACAGCAGGATTTTGGCAAACTTGGAAGAACGCAATCAAGATAGGGAACTGAACAAGTAGAGGAAGACAGCCGCCAGTTATTGACGCGCCCTCTTTTCTGTAAAGCTCCATAACCTTTTGAGAAGCGATCTGTTGATCATATCCATATTTCTCTTGAATCTCCTTAACCTTAGGCTGCAAATCCGCAGTCTTCTTCATCTTCTTAGTAGAAGAAATTTGTAAGGGTAGAACCAATAATTTCACGACAACAGTCGAGATTATGATAGTCATCGCTAAAAACGAGAAGTTTGCAGGCTCCGCGCCCATGCTAGCAAGCTGATCATATATGAAATTAAAAAGGTAACCTAAAATTTTACCTAACATATAAATCCTCCTAACGATAAATAAAGCCTAAAGGAAAACTATACAAGCGGGTCATAGCCGCCCTTTGACCATGGATTGCATCTTAAAACCCTTTTTACAGACAAATACAAGCCTTTGAAAAAACCATATTTTTCAAAAGCTTCCATCGCATACTCAGAGCAAGTTGGAGTGAAAATACAACTGGGCCTCTTGTGAAAAATCTTATGTGCCACAAAGCGGTAAAATTTCACCAATAAAACCATAATCCTACTCATAAGCTTTATCCTTTAAAACATTTATTTTTCTTAACAAAGAAAGAAATCTTTTTCTAATCTTGTAGAAATCGTAGTCACAAACAGAGGGTTTAACCGAAATAACGATGTCATAAGACTTTTCAAAATCATTTTGATTAGCTTCGATAATCGCCTTTAGCCTTCTTTTTAATAAATTCCTCTTATTCGCCTTGCCGTACTTTTTACTTATAGCAAAACAAAACCTAGGGTTATCTAGATTGTTATTGCGGTAATATATTGTAAACGACTCGTTAAAGGCCTTCTTTTTAGACAAGAAAACCCTGTTAATATCTACTTTCTTTCTTAAACTCAAATATCTTTGCATAGCTAATTATGCAGATAATTTCTTTCTTCCTTTTAATCTTCTTCTTCTTAAGACATTTCTACCAGACTTAGTTGCCATTCTTTTTCTAAAACCATGTTCAACTTTTCTTTGTCTTTTCTTAGGTTGATAAGTTCTCTTCATTTATATACACCTCCTATAGTACATAAACTCCTATAGTAATTATAATTAATTAGATGCGCTTTGTCAAGAGAAAATTATAAAAATATTAATATAATAGATAAATTATGCGTATGGCAGAGCCATTTTATAAAAAAAAGAAGCCTTAAAAAAGACTTCTATGTAGATTAGTTCTTAAGAGATGCTTTATAAATTGCGTCAAAAATTTGAGAAATAGTTAGAATTGAAAATATTAAAGACGCCGCCTTGCAGTAAATAACCGCATCAGGCATGACATTTTCTTCAAGGCAAAAAACACCCGGATTAAAATACAATAGCAAGAATAGTCCCGCAACGATCAGCTTGAGTATAGTGTACTCAAAAAAAGTAATTTTCTTGTTCATGATAAACCTCCCTTGATTATAACTTTATTATAACACAGTATGGGACGTGGTGCAAGATGATTTTAAAGGGGATTATGGTGGGGCACGTTTAGTTGATCGAGTTATTTTATAAAATTTTCCGCTTAGCATGAACAAAATATTGATTACAGTTAAAAAATTTACATCGAGCAAATTTAGAAAAGTGATTTTTATTTTCTATGTACATTTAAGATCAAAATTTTCTTTTCACTATTAAATAAAAGAAAAGTGCTTTTACAGAGCGAAGCCTTCGGAGAAAACTGCTTTAATTTCTTAGCGCAACGAACCGACCGTGGGCTCATCTAGTTGAGCGAAGCGAACGGATATGAGACCACAGGTGAGTAAGCTTAGAAATTATCAGTTTTCGTAGACGTAGCGAGCTATGAAAACACTTTTCGTTAGCAATTGCAATGTCAATCACTTTTCTATATAAAAAGAAATTTTTAATGCAAATTTTTATATTTCATCCAAAAACTGAGTATAATACATCGGCAAATACTCTATATCTCCCTCTTTAAGATAATCTTTTGTGTATATAACAAAACTTTTTCCTATCCTTGACCTATATTTATCGATGAACACATCCAATGATTTATGCGCCTTGTAGCCAGACGATTTCACTTCTATAGGGTAGATCTTATTGCCACTTGAGATAAGAAAGTCAAGTTCATACGATTTTTTATAATCTTCGTCGTAAGAAGTGTTGAAGTATAGGTCATAGCCTAAGGATCTAAGCGATGTTGCAACTGCATTTTCATAAAGCATGCCAAGATTTACCTCTGATTTATTAGATAGCAATTTTTTGTATATTTCATTCTTTGTAAATGGCTTATCCATAAACATTAGCGTAACAAAGAGGCCAGTATCTGAAAGATAAAGTTTGAACTTGTTTATGTCTTTAGTCAAGGCAAGCGATGCGCTTGGATCGGTGCTGTTGTATGAGGCGAGCACTGTTTTTGACTCGATAAGCTCTCTAATCTCGTCTTGAACCGTGCTTGGTCTTTCATTTTTTAAGACAGATGAAATTTTATATGAGCTTGTGTGTCTTGATAATTCTGAAGGGATGTTCTTGTATAAATCAGATGTAAAACCCCTGCCGTCAAGTTTATAAAAATCGTCTAGATACAAGGTGATTATATTTCTCTTCACCATATCAACTTCTTCAAGATTATTGCTTTCAATGTATTTAAGTGCTGCTTGAGGCATGCCGCCAACTAGCATATAAAGCCTAAATTTTAAAAGCATCTTGCGGCTTGCAGCTTCACCTAGACTAGTTCCATTCAAAAAGCACTCTCTTAAAATGTCGTTACTAGCAGTATCGCCTGTAGCCCAAAGAAATTCTTCAAAGTCCATAGGATACATACTTAATTTTTCTTCCTCACTCGGTATTAAAATATTCTCAACATTCTTCCTGATTGATATAAGAGAACCAGTCTCGATGTAGTCGTATTTACCGTCTTCAACCAAGAGTTTTATAGCTTGCCTAGCCTTTGGACAAAACTGCACTTCGTCAAATATAATTAACGATTTTCTCTCAAAAAGCTTAGTATTGAACAATAGTTGCAGCTGCATAAATAGATAATCAGTACTACTTAAGTCATCAAATAAACTTTTCAAGTCTTTACCAGCTCGTGAAAAATCTATAAGAATATAGCTTTCGTATTCATTCTTTGCAAATTCTAGGGCTATAGTCGATTTACCGATACGTCTTGCACCCTCAATAAGTAGAGCAGTGCTGCCTTTGGACCTCTTTTTCCACTCAAGCATCTTAGCATAAATTTTTCTTTTAAACATAGTTTCACCTCAAACCCGACAATTCTTTTTGGCGTTTTTACCACAAACCCGACAATTCTTTTTCGCACTTTTTCTGCAAACCCGACAATTCTTTTTCTTAATTATACCACAAACCCGACAATTGTTCAAGAAATTTTATCGGGGATTATAGTTTAGCGGGGATAATAGTGGGGTAGGTCTTTTTATTTAATTTTACTTAAATTAAAAATGCCAGACAATGTCTGGCAAATTGCTAATGGTTTTCTTCTTATATAAAAAAGTGATTTAGTTTTGCTATTAATTCTCGAAAAGTGTTTTCATAGCTCGCTACGTCTACGAAAACTGATAATTTCTAAGCTCGTTCACCTGTGGTCTCATATTCGTTACGCTATGCTCCACTAGATGAGCCCACGGGCGGCTCACTTCGCTAAGAAATTAAAACAGTTTTCTCCGAAGGCTTCGCTCTGTAAAAGCACTTTTCTTTTATTCTATTGTGAAAAGAAAATTTTCATCTAAAAAATATTCTAATTAATAAAAATCACTTTTCTTAATTTTGATTAAAAAATTTATTTTACTATAATTATTTTTTTCATCCTAAGAGGTATTATTTTATTATTAGCCTTGAAAGATATGACAAAATAAAAATTCATAAACATTTTGGAGTATCTTTCAAGGAGCTTTTGTAAGTAATTTTACTTGAGATAGAAATTTTGCTTTTGAAAATGATTTTACTAGTGCTAAGAAAAAATTATTCTAAAATGAATCTATTTTAGCAAACACGCGTCAAATGATTAATAGAAAAATCAATCTAAGTGTAAAACAAAACTATAAAAATCGATCTACGTGCAAAACGACTTTTGAGAAATGAGTAGAAGCGCAAAACCATTATCGTGGCAAATCCATTCACAAGTTTTCCACAATTAAGAAAAATAAATGTTGATAATTTTTTTATTTGTTGATATAATATAAAAGACATAGAAAATAGCGAAGATATTATCATGTATCTTGTTAATAATCTGTGGATATCCTGTGGAAATGTGTATAAAAATAAAACTTATCCACAGAAAACAGATATTTTTCTATGCACAAGGGGTTTTTAGTAAAAATACATATACAGACAGATTCCTGTGGATAAATTATCCACATTGGACGGAGGTAAGAAATATGAACAACGCAAAGTCTCTATTTGCAACGTGCTTGGAGGCGCTTAAGGAGGACATTGCTCTAAATAACATAGATCTGTGGATTAGTGTTTTGGAACCGCTTGCTCTTGAAGATGGTGTTTTGGTACTTTTGGCTCCAAATATTTTCATAAAGAGTATAGTTGAGTTCAATTACAAGGACATTATTAAACGCAGGCTTGTATCGATGAATGTAGGTGTGAGTGATGTCAAGGTTTTGGAGCCTTCTCAAGGATACGATTATAAGCAAAGTGTTGAGGAAACATCGCAAAAAACTGGGGATATAATTCCGAATTTGAATCCATATTTCACGTTTAACAGGTTTATTCCGGGCGATGCGAACCTTTATGTTTTTGAAAATTCTAAGAGAATAGCGGAAAATCCTGGTCTTTTATATAATCCTTTTTTCCTTTTTGGTAAAACTGGTCTAGGAAAGACTCATCTTATCAATGCGATAGGCAATAAGATGCTAAAGGATCATAAGGATTTTAGGCTTTTATATATTACGAGTGAAGACTTCACGAATGAGCTTATTGCCTCTTTACAGAACAAAACTATGCGCGAATTTAAGGAAAAGTATCGCTCTTTGGACTGCTTGATTATTGACGATATTCAGTTTTTGTCGTACAAGGATCAAACGCAAGAGGAGTTTTTCCACACTTTTAACGCGCTATACACTATGAATAAGCAGATAATTATCGCATCGGATAGGTCTCCTAGTGATATTAAAAATATTCAAGATAGGATTATCAGCCGCTTTGAGAGTGGTTTGACTATTGAGGTTAAGCAGCCGCCTCTTGAGACGCGTATTGCGATTTTGAGAGCGAAGGCGGATGAGGAGCACTTAAATGTCTCTGATGATGTGCTTGAATATATTGCAAAACGTGCTAAACAGAACATTCGTCAGCTTGAGGGCGCTCTGCTTGCTGTTAAGGCTGCTTCTGAACAGGAGGACGGCAGAAAGCTTGATATCAGTGTAGATTTGGCGAAGGACGCTCTTGATTTTATGAGTCAAAGTGAAGAAAAAGAGATCACCATCGACTCGATTAAGGATGCGGTTGCTAAGTATTTTAACATCACTGTTGATGATATAAATTCTAAGAGAAAGAACTCTGATATAGCAATTCCAAGGCAGATAGCGATGTATTTTGCACGTGTAAATACTGATTTATCTTATCCAAAGATTGGGGAGGCTTTTGGCGGACGCGATCACTCTACTGTGATATATGCTTATGAAAAAATATTGAAGGAAAAGAAAACTAAGCAGGGTATGAGGGACGCAGTTGAGGCTTTGGAAAAAATCATCTGTGGATAAGTCCTTTTATATGAACATTTTATTCAGAAGACCTGTGGATAAATATTGATGATAAATGCAAATTTGATTAACTTATCCACAATTATACAGGACCTACTACTATTACTCTTTATTAAGATTATAATTATAGCAAAATTTAGTTCTGTAAAAGAAATATTTCTAAAAAAAATGTTTATTGAATAAAAAGCTTTTATAAATAAAATTTAAGTGAATAAATTTTCTAATATATAAAGAAGAAAAAATAAAATTTTAATAGATCAAAATATGATATATATATAGAATGGAAAAAATATATTAATATGGAAAAATTTTGATCATTTAGTATATATTAATTGAAGGGAAAAAGAAATATAACTACTACGGAATTATTTGATAGTATCAAAATAAGTATTAATATTTAATTTCGTAGGAAAAATGCGTAAATTTAACGAAATTGATAATTTTTTGGAGTGAGTCGTATAAAAATACGTCGCAACGACGAAAAATTTGAAACGAGTTAAAGAACACATTTGAAGAACCTCGTCCACAAATGGACGAGAACCTTAGTGCTAAGCACGAACAAGAAAGTGAATATTGAGGTGATTAAATGAAATTCATAATCGACAAAGATGACTTTTTAAAACATATCACAATCGCTCAAAGGGCTATCTCTCAAAGAAGTCCTCTTGAAATACTTGAAGCGATTAAAATTACTGCAGCAAATGAAAGAATTAGACTAGTTTCGACTGATACTGAACTAACTATCATAAGTGAGTGTCCTTGTACTGTAGTCGAAGACGGCACTTGCTGCTTCTCGAACAAACTTTTATCTGACATTGTTAGAAAGGTGCCATCTGGCGATATCAGCTTTACATCGAACGGTGACGACGTTGAGATCAAGGCAAAATTCTCGAAATTCGAGCTAAAAAGCATGCCTCACGACGATTATCCAGAGATTGACACGCACTACAGTTTGGATAAGTCTGTGAAATTAACTATGAAAGAGCTAAATAAAATTATCAAGAAAACACTATTCTCAACTAGTCAAGACCAAGCGAGACCAACGCTTTGCGGTGTTTATTTTAAATTTGAAGATGGCATATTGAGCGCGGCAAGTCTTGATGGTTACAGGATTAGCTCCTTAAAATTTAATGTAGATGTCAAGGAGAATAGCTCATTTATCGTTCCTTACAGAACTTTAGCTGAAATTCAAAAGATGCTTGACGATACTGACGATATTGTGGAAATAACTTACGCAAGAGACAAGGCTGTCTTTAAAATAGACAGAGCACTACTATATACAAGGCTTATTGAAGGCGACTTTTTCAACTATGAAGAAGTATTTGCAAGTGAGGATTACACTACTGTAGAGATCAACAGGATGGATCTTATCAATGCTATCGAAAGAGTTTCTTTAATCGGTTTTGAGGACAGAATCAGTCTTATTGTCATGGATTTTAAGGACAATAATTTAAACATCGCTGCATCGAACGAAATCGGCAGCGCGACTGACGACATCATGGTAGAAAAAACTGGTGACGACATTAAGATTGGCTTCAACGGCCGCTATGTGCTTGAAGGTCTAAAGGCGATGAGCGCGGATAAGCTTACACTTAAGCTATCTGAAAGCATCAGGCCTATGAAGATTTACGAGGGCGAGGAGTATCGCTACCTTGTTTTACCTGTAAAAATGCAAGCATAATTTAGTATTTATAATTATAGATGAGAATAGGTGAGAATTATGAAGTTTAAGCTAGAAGATGAATATATTCAGCTGCAAAATGTTTTGAAGGTTTGCGGACTAGTTGATAGCGGAGCCATGGCGAAAAATATTATCCAAGATGGTTTGGTTAAGGTCAATGGCGAGGTCGAAACGCGCAGAGGAAAAAAGATTAGAGTAGGTGACGTGGTCACTGTATTTGACGAAAGTATCGAGATATGTTAAAGAGTTTAAAGCTTGTAAATTACAGAAGTTTCTCGAAATTGTACTTAAAGTTTCATCCTAAAAAGAACATAATTTTGGCTAACAATGCAAAGGGCAAATCGAATGTTGTTGAGGCGATATACATGCTCAGCTTTTTAAAGAGCTTCAGAACTGAGCGAAACGCGGAGCTTATAAAGTTTGGAAATGCGTCGAGCTATGCATCTTTTGAGTATCTGGCAAATGATATTTTAAATAGAATCGAGATCACGATTGAACCCAAGGGCAAGCTCGTTAAGCAAAATGACAAGATAATCAAGAATGCAAAGGAGTACAATCAAAGGTTTGAAGCGGTTCTTTTTGAGCCATTTGATTTAAATATACTAAAAGGCGCTCCAGGACTTAGAAGGAAGTACATCGACAGTATACTGACAAGGCTTTCGCCATCGTATCGCGATGAACTACTTAGCTACAATAAAGTACTTATGAATAGAAATAAGGCTTTAAAAATGTACAAGGACAAAAATTCTTTAAAGTCTATACTAAAGTCCTACGATACGCAGCTTATCACGCTTGGCGCAGCTCTGGTAGAAAAGAGAAAAACTTTTACTGAGAATTTTAACACCATTTGCAAGGATATACACAAGGAATTAAGCGGAACAGATGAGCTAAATATCGAGTACAAGAGCAATATTGACATAGAAAAGGATATTAAAAAGGCTTACGAAGAGGCATTTAATGCCAATATTGACAAGGATATCGATAGAAAATCGACTGCCTTGGGCCCTCACAGGGACGACTACGCCATAAGTATAAATGAAAATGAGGCGAGAAAATTTGCCTCGCAAGGTCAGCTAAGGACTGTGATGCTATCTATGAAGATCGCTGAACTTAAGATGATTAGAAGCTTTAACAAGGATGTAACGCTTCTTTTGGACGATGTTTTTTCTGAGCTTGACAAAAAAAGAAAGAAATATCTGCTTGATGCTGTGGGTGATATGCAAGTAATATTCACACTTCAAGACATGGATGAGATAAAAGATTTAATTGACGACGATTATTTAATTATAAAATTAGAAACGAATGAAATGATTTACGGAGGAAGAAATGGAAGATAAGAATTATAATGCGGGTAGTATTCAGGTCCTTGAGGGACTTGAACCCGTTAGAAAAAGACCGGGTATGTACATCGGTTCAACTGGCACAAAGGGACTTCACCACTGCGTTATGGAGGTTATGGACAACTCCATCGACGAAGTTTTGGCTGGTAGAGCGGATACTGTCAAGGTAGTTATTTACAAGGACGGAAGCATATCTATAGAGGACAACGGCTCGGGTATACCGGTTGAAGTCCATCCAAAGACTGGCAAATCGACTTTGGAGACAGTACTGACTGTACTTCATGCGGGCGGTAAATTTAACAACGACGCATACAAGGTATCAGGCGGTCTTCACGGTGTTGGTGTTTCATGCGTTAACGCTCTTAGCGAATGGCTGATAGCGACTGTAAAGCGCTCTGGCCACATATATGAACAACACTTTGCTAGAGGTAAGGCACAAGGCGATATACAAGTAGTTGGCGACACAAAAGAATCAGGTACAACAATACAATTCATGCCGGATTCTGAAATTTTTGACACAACTGAATTTTCTAAAGAAGTTCTAGTTACTAAGTTTAGAGAAGTTGCCTTCCTTAATAAAGGCGTTAGAATTACTTTAATTGACGAGAGAGAAGAAGATCCACAAGAGGAAGTTTTTCACTACGAAGGCGGTATCAAGAGCTTTGTTGAGTACATCAACCGCAGCAAAAACGCCATCAGCGATGATATCATCTATTTCGACAAGTCCATGGAGGACTGCGAGCTTGAAATTGCAATGCAATACACTGACGGATATTCGGAAAACGTTTTAACTTTCGCAAATAATATACACACAACAGAAGGCGGCTACCATTTGACTGGTTTTAGAAACGCTTTAACAAGAGCGCTTAATGATTATGGTAGAAAAGCGAACATTATCAAGGAAAAAGAAGATAATCTTTCTGGCGATGACGCAAGAGAGGGTCTGACAGCCATTGTCTCGGTTAAGCTTAAGGAGCCACAATTTGAGGGACAAACTAAGTCTAAGCTTGGTAATAGCGAGGTTCAAGGTATTGTAAATACTACATGTTATCAAGAACTTATTGACTATTTCGAGCTTCATCCGCAAGAAGGAAAAAAGATTATAGAAAAAGCAATATCTGCGCAAAGGGCGAGAGAAGCGGCTAGAAAGGCGCGTGACCTATCCAGAGGTAAAAGAAGCGTCTTGGATAACACGACTCTTCCGGGCAAATTGGCGGACTGCCAATCAAACGACAACACTGAGACTGAGATCTTCATAGTCGAAGGGGACTCAGCCGGCGGATCAGCTAAGCAAGGCAGAGACAGAAAATTCCAAGCGATTCTTCCACTTAGAGGTAAAATTCTTAACGTAGAAAAGGCAAGACTAGATAGGATACTTGCTTATGAAGAGATAAAGGCGATGATAACTGCCTTTGGTACAGGTATTGACACAGAATTTAACATAGAAAAGCTTAGATATGGCAAAATCATCATTATGACCGATGCCGACGTCGACGGCGCTCACATCAGAACACTTTTACTAACATTCTTCTTTAGACACATGAGAGAGCTTGTTGACGATGGACACATTTACATCGCTCAGCCACCACTATATATGGTTAGCAAAAACAGAAAAGAGTACTACGTATATGACGATGACGAGCTTGAAGCACTATTAAAAGAGATTGGCAGAGACAACTACACTATTCAGCGTTACAAAGGTCTTGGTGAGATGAACCCTGAACAGCTTTGGGAGACTACCATGGACCCAGAACA
The DNA here is from genome assembly GCF_057222035.1 of Fenollaria sp. NCBI lineage: Bacteria > Bacillati > Bacillota > Clostridia > Eubacteriales > Fenollaria > Fenollaria sp. The sequence goes on from NZ_JBXXYC010000003.1 coordinate 123,785, forward strand.
CAGAATTTTATTAAGAGTTAATGTTGACGACGCTGTCAATGCCGACGAGATATTCTCCATGCTAATGGGTGACAAGGTCGAACCGAGAAGAGAATTTATTGAAAAGAACGCAAAATATGCGTCTAACTTAGATATATAATGAGGTAAAAAGATGACAGATGAAGTAATTTTAAAAGATAAACAATTTAAGGACGTCAATGTCGAGCACGAGATGAAGAATAGCTACTTGAGCTACGCGATGAGCGTTATAGTTTCAAGAGCGCTTCCAGACGTAAGAGACGGTCTAAAACCGGTTCACAGAAGGATACTTTACTCGATGAACGAACTTGGCATCACACCGCAAGGCCAGTACAGAAAATCCGCCAGAGTAGTCGGCGACGTACTTGGTAAGTACCACCCACACGGTGATATAGCGGTTTACGACGCTATGGTTAGACTTGCGCAAGACTTCAACACAAGATATTTACTAGTTGATGGCCACGGTAACTTCGGCTCAGTCGATGGTGATGGCGCTGCTGCGATGCGTTACACTGAAGTAAAAATGACAAAGATCGCCATGGAGATGCTTCGTGACATAAACAAAGACACAGTTGACTACATGCTAAACTTCGACGAGACAACGAAGGAGCCAGTTGTGCTTCCATCACGCTTCCCGAACCTTCTTGTCAATGGTTCATCAGGTATCGCCGTTGGTATGGCGACAAACATGGCGCCACATAACTTAAAAGAAGTTATAGACGCTTGCATTGCCTACATCGACGACAGGGACATAGATGTCGAAGGACTTATGAAGTACATCAAGGGACCGGACTTTCCTACAGGCGCCTTGATTATGGGTAAAGACGGCATCAAAGAAGCCTACAGCACAGGCAGGGGCCGTATTTTACAAAGAGCACTTTGTGAGATAGAAGAGAAAAAGGGCAGAGAAAAAATAATAGTTAGAGAACTGCCTTATCAAGTAAATAAAGCAAAACTTATACAAAAGATAGCCGAACTTGTTAGAGATAAGAAAATCGAAGGTATATCAGACATCAGAGACGAGTCCGATAGAGATGGCTTAAGAGTAGTTATAGACATAAAGCGTGATCAAAGCGCAAACATTGTACTAAACAATTTATATAAGCTAACACAAATGCAAAATACTTTCGGTATAATCAATCTAGCACTTGTTAATGGCGAGCCAAAGGTACTTACACTAAAAGAGCTTATCGAGTACTACATCATGCACCAATACGAGATTATCACTCGCAGAACACGCTATGACCTTGCAAAAGCTGAGGCTAGAGCGCACATCGTAGAGGGACTTCGTATTGCACTTGACCATATTGATGAAATAATCAAGGTAATCAGAGGTTCAAAAGATGACAAAACTGCTGTTAATGAGCTGATGACTAGATTTAAGCTAAGTGAAATACAAGCCAATGCCATCTTGGAGATGAGACTTAAGAGATTAACAGGACTTGAAAGAGACAAACTTGAAGAAGAATACCTTGAATTAATTAAATTAATCAATCAATATAAGGAAATACTTGGCTCAGAAAGACTTATATACGGCATTATCAAAGATGAGCTTATAGAGATAAGAGACAAGTACCAAGATTTAAGAAGAACAAGAATCATGCCAGACCCAGGCGAGATCGATACCATAGACATGATAGAGGATGAAGACGTTGTAATCACTCTAACACACTTTGGTTACATCAAACGTATGCCAGAGGGCGCATACAAGATGCAAAAGAGAGGCGGCAGAGGCGTTCAAGGCATGCAAAGACGTGAAGAGGACTTCGTTGAAGACATCTACGTAGTATCAACTCATGATGATTTACTTTTCTTCACAGACAAGGGCAGAATTTATTCACTAAAAGCCTACGAGATACCAGAAAGTTCGCGTCAAGCAAGAGGACTTGCCATAGTAAACCTTGTTCAGCTTGAAAAAGATGAGAAAATCTCAGCCATCATCCCACTTAAAAAAGATGAAGAAGGCGGCTACTTATCAATGCTTACAGAAAAAGGTATATACAAGAGAACTAGCCTTGACGAGTTCAAAAACATCAGTAAGAGAGGACTTAAGGCGATAAATCTTAAGGACGATGACAAGGTTATAGGCGTTAGAAGAACTTCAGGCGATGAGAAGATTGCTTGCGTTACAAAACAAGGTAAAATACTTATATTTGACGAAAAAACTACTAGAGCCATGTCAAGAACAGCGATGGGCGTTATTGCGATGAAGCTAAATAAAGATGACAGCATAGTCTCAATCGAAGTCGCTAGAAAGGACACATCCCTACTTATGATCACTGAACACGGCTATGGAAAGAAGACAGCCTTTGAGGAATTTAAGGTACAAGCTAGAAATGGTAAGGGCATGATCTGCTACAAAGTCACTCAAAAGACAGGACCTATAGTCGTTGCAAAATCTGTGGAAGAAGAAGATGAGATCATGATTATCTCACTTAAAGGCGTTATTATCAGGATAGACAGTGACAGTATAAGTGAATTAGGAAGAAACACACAAGGAGTTATACTTATGAAGCAAGCGGACGATAAAGTTGCCAGCGCATCAAAGTTTGTCTCCTCAGTTGAAGAATAGAAGAATAGGAGGTTTATATGTTTGATTTAAACTTAATCGATGAAGAGGGTCACTACCTAATCGAGCTAATAGGCGACCTAGACATATATAACAACAAAAAATTTAAAGAAAAATTAGCCGACATCTACGAAGACCTTGATAAGGACATAGTTGTCGACTGCTCAAAGCTTGAATACATCGACTCAACAGGCCTTGGTAGCTTTATAAGTCTATTAAAATTAACAAGAGACGAAGAAAAAGAAATTACAGTGAAAAATCTAAAGAAAAACATCAAAAAAGTATTCAAAATTACCGATTTAGATAAATTATTTAACATAGGAGACGAAGAATGATATTTACATTCGATATAGAAAACCAGGAAAATTATCTTTCTATGTTTAGGCTCCTTGTCAGCAAGGTCATGGCAGAGGAAAATTACAAATTTGACGAGATAGAAGATACAAAAGTAGCCGTTGGCGAGATGGCTCTGATTGCTCACGCCATCAACAAAGACAGGCTAAAGATGGATATCAAACTCAAAGAAAAGTCGATGATCATCACCATCTATCTAGATAAGTATCCAGAGGACGAGGCCTTCGAGATGAACTTTGACATCATAGGTGCCTTGTCAGAAGCCATGCTTAAACAGGACGATAGAATTGAGATCATAAGGACAAGACCATGACAAAGGCGAAGAAGAAAGACGACATTCAAGAGCTTTTTGAAGAGTACGCAAAGACGCACGATCAGGCGCTGAGAGATAAACTCATCGAAAAAAATCTATATATAGCCGAGATACTCGCAAAGAAATTTATAGGTAAGGGCATAGATTATGACGACATCTTTCAGATAGCCTCGCTTGGACTGATACTCGCAGTCGAAAGATACGAGCCAAGCCGCGGATTTAAGTTCTCTAGCTTCGCTACGCCTACAATTCTAGGCGAGATCAAAAGATATTTCAGAGACAAAGGCTGGACAATCAAGGTGCCACGCCGCGTTCAAGAGAATACGAAAAAAGTTAAAGATGCCTACCATCATTTGAGTGTGGTCAATGGTGAAGTGCCTACAGTTAAGGAAATTGCTGATTACTTGGGCATTGACACGGACGAAGTTTTGCTTGCTATGGATGCAGGCAAGGTTTACACGCCGCAGTCAATTGATTACGAGATAGGTACAGATGACAAAAAGACAGCACTTTCAGACATCATAGGCGATGACGACCAAAGCTTTAAAGACTTTGAAGATAGAGAGCAGCTCGATAGTTTGATGAAAAATCTTTCAAATACCGAAAAAGAGATAGTGAGAAAGAGATTCTTCGAGCAAAAAACACAGCTAGAGATAGCAAACGAGCTGGGCCTATCACAAATGAGCGTTTCGCGTATAGAGAAAAAAGCGCTTAAAGAGATTAAAAAACATGCTAAAAGGGAGGACTTTTATTGATATTCATAGACAACCAATCCCGAGATGGCGCGTATAATCACGCACTCGAAGAGTATTTAATCAAAAATTTAAAAAGAGAGCTATTCATGATTTGGCAAAATGACAACACAGTTTTGTTAGGCAGAAATCAAAATCCATACAAAGAAGTAAACTGGGATTATATGAACGAGATCGGCGCAAAGCTAGTTAGAAGGCCATCAGGCGGCGGCTGCATCTATACAGATAAAAACATCGTGCAGTACACCATAATCACGAAAAAAGAAGAAGACTCACTAAGGAAATTCACCGAGCCAGTCGTAAATTATCTAAACGAAAAAGGCGTAAAAGCAGAATTCACCGGCAGAAACGACATCATCGTAGATGGCAGAAAAATTTCCGGCAACGCACAGTACAAAGACAGAGAGCTCATGATACACCACGGAAGCATTATTTATCAGGATAGCTCCATTGACATAGGAAAACTACTTACACCAGCAAAGCTAAAACTTGCTAAAAAGTCATTAACAAGCGTAAAGAGCCGCATCACAAGCCTTAAATCCATGATGAATATGGATATAGCCATGTTTATAGAAGAGCTTAAAGAATATATCAAGAACTATTATCATATAAATGAAAATTATGTTTTGAGCGCAGACGAGCTAGAAAAAGTAGAAGAAATCAGAAAAAATAAGTATGCAAACGATGAGTGGACCTACGGCCGCTACGGAAAATTCGATAAAGTGCACTCATTTATGAACGACGCTTGCGTGATGGATATTTATTTGAAAGAAAAAAATAATGTAATAGAAGACATCCGTATAGATGGCGACTATTTCGGTGAAAAAGCAAAAGAGGAGCTTGAAAATATTTTTGTAGGCGTAAAATTAGAAAAAGATGATTTAGAGAGGGCGCTCTCGGGTATTGATATGAGTGAATACATCGAGGGCATCACAAAAGATGAACTTGCAGAAAATATTTTAAAAACGAAATCAGGTGATTAAATGCAAGAGAGAAATTATATAAGAAAGCCAGATTGGCTAAGAATAAAGGTTACAGGCAATAAAAACAACGACGAGATCGAGCACATGCTAAAGGATCTAAAGCTAAACACCGTTTGTAAAGAGGCCAATTGCCCGAACAAGATGGAGTGCTACAAATCGAGAACAGCGACATTCATGATACTTGGCGAGAATTGTACACGTAATTGCAGATACTGCAACGTCACTACGAAGAGGCCAGAAGAAGTCGATCCGCATGAACCAGAAAATTTGGCGAAAGCAGTCAAGATTCTTGGACTAAGGCACGCAGTTATTACCTCAGTTACAAGAGATGACCTTCCCGATGAAGGCGCTACTCAGTTTAGAGACGTAATCAGATGGGTTAGAAAATTAAATCCAGAGACAACAGTCGAAGTTTTGATACCAGATATGCACGCGAAAAAAGACTTACTTGACATAGTTATGGACGAAAAGCCAGATATATTAAACCACAACATCGAGACCATAGAAAGACTATTCCCGGAAGTGCGTAAAGAAGGAAATTTCAAAGAATCCATCGAAGTTATTAAATACGCCAAAGAAAAGGGACTTAAGACAAAGTCGGGATTCATGGTAGGACTAGGCGAGACAAAAGAAGAAGTTTTGGATTTAATCAAAGAGCTATACGAAGCAGGCTGCGATTATATTACCATAGGACAATATTTGAGACCAAGTTTGAAGCACTATGAGGTCAAGAGATATGTGCACCCAGATGAATTCTTCGAGTATGAAGATTACGCAAAGAGCATAGGAATTAAGAAGATAGCTGCTGGACCGTTCGTGAGAAGCAGTTATAAAGCAGCCGACATGGTCGATAAAAAATAAATAGATAAAAGCATGGATATAGATTCACTTCTATATCCATTTTTTGTCTTCTATTATATATAAATACTATAGATAGTAGTAAATAAATACACGATACACAAGTGTAAAAATTTTTTTAAAATTTTTTAAAAAATTTTAAAAAAACCCTTGACAAAGTAAAAAATAAATGGTAGAATGGATAAGTCATCTGGAAAGACTCCAGAAGGCAAGCAAAACTGAATAAAAGTGAAAAGAACGATTTAAACCAATCAATTTTTTTATTGATTAAAAATAATTTCGAATTTAAGAGCCAAGGTTAACTTGGGATTAAATAAACCATTTAATCGAGAGTTTGATCCTGGCTCAGGACGAACGCTGGCGGCGTGCTTAACACATGCAAGTCGAACGATGAAAGAGAATCCGATCTCTT